>JAIVHE010000576.1 GCA_020201255.1 Desulfobacteraceae bacterium | reverse complement strand
ATTGGTCTGACAGATGCAGCAGGTTTTGCAGCCGGTTTTTCAGGTGCTTTTCCAGGTATTGTCTGATTGGAAACAGTGGCCTTTTTGGGTGTTGCTTTGGCCAAAGCCGGTTTTCCCTCTTTTGCCGGGGTCAGCAGCAACGGGGTGTCACCATGGGCCATTCTGGCCAGGGCAGCCGCCACCCGGGCCATGGGCAGGTCATTGGTCTCGGCATAGTCTGCAACCAGAGATTCAAATGTTGCCAAATCCCGGCTTTCCAATGTCCGGCTGATGCTGTCATGAAAATCTGCGATGCGTTTTTTGTTCACTGCTTTGGGAGAGGGCAGATACATCTCCGTTATGGACTGCCGGGTGGCTTTTTCGATTTTCCGCACCATCCACCGTTCATTTTTCGCTGTAAACAGGATCGCTTCTCCGGCCCGGCCGGCCCGGCCGGTGCGGCCGATGCGGTGGATATAGGGATCCACCTGGCTTGGCATATCATAGTTGATCACATGGGAGATCCGGTCCACATCCAGTCCCCTGGCTGCCACATCCGTGGCCACCAGAATATCGATGCGCCCGTTTTTCAATCGGTCCACTGTCTGTTCTCTGGCGGACTGTGCCATGTCCCCGTTCAGGGCTTCTGCTCTGAATCCATTGCTTTCCAGATTTTTGGCCACAGAGAGGGTGGCGGATTTTGTCTTTACAAACACGATCACCCCGTCAAAGGTTTCAGCGGAAAGGATACGCACCAGTCCATGGGCTTTGGTGGCACCTTTGGCCATCCAGAATTGCTGGCGGATGGCATCTGTTTCAGCGGGTTGAGACTGGATCCTGATATTTTCCGGCAGGGTGAGATGTTTTTGAGCAATTTTGCTTACAGGCCCGGGCAGGGTGGCGGAAAACAGGGCAGTCTGGACCTTTTTGGGGGTACGTTCCAGTATCCATTCCACATCTTCGATGAATCCCATGCGCAGCATTTCATCGGCTTCGTCCAGCACCCGGCAGAAAAGATCTGCAAAGTCTATGGTTTTGCGTTTCATGTGGTCCATGAGGCGGCCCGGGGTTCCCACGATCACATGGACCCCTTTTTTCAATTGATTGAGCTGCACCCCATAGCTTTGCCCGCCGTATACCGGGAGCACGCCAAGGCCTTTCAGGTTTTGGCCATAGGTTGTGAATGCTTCTGCCACCTGGATGGCAAGCTCTCTTGTGGGGGTCAGTACCAGCACCTGGGGCCGGCGGATGTTAAGGTTGATGCAGGACAAAAGAGGAAGCGCAAAGGCTGCGGTTTTGCCTGTTCCGGTCCGGGCCTGTCCCAGGACATCTTTTTTCGCCAGAAGATGGGGAATGGTCAGACACTGGATAGGGGTGGGGGTGGTATAGCCGACTTTTTCAAGACATGAAAATACTGCCGGGTCCAGGTTCATGTCGTCAAACCCGGTCACGGGCACATTCTGTTGGGGCATCAAGGGAAAGTTCCTTACATAAAAAGGCTGGAATTATACAGCCTTGGAAATAAAAATATTAATAATACGTATTTGTTTATAATAACGCAAGATATTTTTTATTTTGTTGCAATCATCCCAATCCGTACAACTTATGCCGCGCACCTTTTTTTGTGTTTTTTGAGACTGCTGGAGTACGATACGCGACATACACGTATCTGCGGCTACACCAGTCCTGTTGCCTCATCTATACCCAGATGTATGTTCATGCACTGGACAGCAGCACCTGACGCACCTTTTCCCAGATTGTCTATGCGCGTAACCAACGCCATGCGGTCCTTGTTGCCGAACACAAA
>JAIVHE010000330.1 GCA_020201255.1 Desulfobacteraceae bacterium | reverse complement strand
AGATAGGCATGCAACGCCCCGGCCACGCCGGCAAAGAATCCGGCCAAAGCAAAGGCATACACCTTGGTGAGTCCCGGGTTCATGCCCATGGCATCGGCGGCCCGGTCATTGTCCCGAACCGCCACCAGGCACCGGCCGTATTTGGTTTTCAGCAGGTTTCTGATCCCGAACCCCAGGATCACCACAATGGTCAGGATGATATAATACCAGAACTGGTAATGGTCGCTTCTGCCCACCTGGCCTGTGAGCCAGTGGGCCCGTCCCACATAGATGGTCTGGCCCTGGTTGAAAAAGCTCATGAACTGAATGAACCATTCAAAGATCATTTGAAACGACAGGGTGGCAATGGCCAGGTACAGATGCTTGAGCCGCAGGGCCGGCAGGCCTACGAACGCCCCGAACGCAGCCCCCATGAGACCGGCAAGCACAATGAGCACCGGCCAGAAATGGGTGACGATGACATGGTTTTCCCCGATGACCTGGCACACGGAAGCCACGGTATAGGCCCCGATGCCCACGAACGCGGCATGCCCGATGGAGATCAGCCCGGCAAATCCCAGCAAAAGGTTCAGCCCCATGACCGCCACAATGGCAATCAGGATGTTGTCCAGTACCAGCATGTATGTATTGCTGATGTCAAATACCAGGGGCCACCCGAACAGAATCACCAGAAAACAGGTGAATATGGTCCGGTCCAGGTGGGTGGAAAAGGTTCTCTGTTCTTGTTTGTAGGATATGAAAAAGTTTCCTGTCGCTAACCACCGATTCTGTGACATAGGTTACACCCGCTCGATTTCATGGACACCGAACAATCCATGTGTGGCCCAGGCCAGTGCGAACACCCGGGGCACGGAGATGCCCACGGACATGGCGCCGAACTGGTCGTCCGACACGGCCCGCATGGAGATCCCCACCGTGGATTTTTTAAAAAACCAGGAAAAGCACCCGATGAGAACAAAGGTGATGATTACCCCCACCAGCTGGGTCCAGGAGATGGACACCCCGCCCACCACGATGGATTCGGTGGGAAGAAACCTGGGAAATGAAAAGTTTTCCGATCCAAAGGGGGTCAGGTATATCAGGCCGTCAAAAATGGATGCCAGCCCGATGGTGACCATGATCACCGAGATGATGGGCTCCCCGATGAGCCGTCGTAAAAAGATTCTTTCCACACTCATGGCCAGAAAAAAGGTGATGAGCATGGAGGCCAAAAAGGAGAAAAAGATGGGTACCCCCAGCCGGACCGTGAGGAAAAAGGTGATAAACGCACCAGCGGCAATAATCTGTCCGTGGGCAAAATTGGCTACCCGGCTGGATTTGTAGACCAGCACCAGTCCCAGGGCTGCCAGGGCATAGATGGAGCCCACCACGATTCCGCTGACCACAATTTGAAAAAAATAACTCATCAGACTCCTTTCACCGTATAAAATGCGATCCGGGTTTTCACCAGGGTCGACTGCCCGTCCTGGTACTGGAAGGATGCTTCGACCTCTTTTGTGTCAACAGTTTCATCATACAACGCCTCATACAGGTTCTGATACCGCTCCTGCACGAATTTGCGGCGGATCTTTCCGGTTTTGGTCAACTCGCCGTCATCCATATCCAGCAGCTTATAGAGCAGCGCAAACCGCTTGATTTTGAAATGTTCTTTTTCCGCTCTGGAATTGACATCGATCACCTGTTCCATAATCAGGTCTGCCACCTCTTTTTTCTTGGACAGATCCATGTAGGTGGAAAAGGACAATCCTTTGTCTTCGGCCCATTTTCCCATCACAATGGGATCGATGTTGATCAGGGCCGCCACAAAATCCTTTTGGTTGCCGAAAATCACGGCTTCCTTGATATAGGGACTGAACTTGAGGGGACCTGGACAGGATTTCCCCGTCATCGGCAATTTTGCACTCGGTGCCGGGCAATGGTTTTCCCACGGTTTCCGGCCGGATATCCCCGTCTCTGTGCATGTAGGCAATACCGGTGATTTCGGTCTGGCCGTAAATCTGTTTGAGGTTGACCCCGATGGCCTGGTAAAAGGTGAACAGTTCCGGTCCCAGGGCCGCCCCGCCCGTATAGGCACGCCGCAGCCGCAGCAGCCCGAGCTGGTTTACCAGGGGCCGGAAGATGATCTGTTTGCCCAGCCATGCCTTGAACCGCAGCATTGCCGGCATGGATTTGCCGGTCATGCGGTATCCTGCCGCTGTAATTCCGATGCGGATGAAATAGTTGTACATCAGTTTGTTGAACCAGTAGGACTGGTCGATCTTCAGCCAGATTTCCGACCGGATGCCTTCATAGATCCGGGGGGCACCGAACATGAAATGGGGGCCGATCTCCTTTAAATCCGACATGGCGGTTTCAACGGATTCCGGAAAATTGATGGTGATTCCCGTGGCCATGGCCACACCGAAGGAGTTCATCTGTTCCCCGATCCAGGCAAAGGGCAGAAAAGAGACATATTCATCGGTTTCTTCCAAAGTGTCCACCTGGGTGATTCTGACGCCCATGTTGATATAGTTTTTATGGGTCATCATGGTGCCTTTGGGCAGCCCTGTGGTGCCAGATGTCAGGCACAGGTGGCAGACATCGTCGGGTTTGCCCTGGTCCACCAGGGATTCGAACAGGTCCGGGTCTTTGGCATGGGCCGCATCCCCCATCTCAAACAGGTCCCGGATGTTGATGAACCAGTCGTCGGACATATAATCGCGCATGCCCCTGTCGTCTTCAAAAATGACCTTTTTGACATGGGGGATCTGGTCCCGCACCTCTAAGACCTTGTCCACCTGTTCCTGGTTGTCGCAGAATACCACGGAGATTTTCAGGTACTGGATGATCTGGGCGATTTCAGCGGGCATGGTGGTCTGGTATATGCCGGCCGATATGGCGCCGATGGCATGTCCTCCGATGGCTACAAACAAAAGTTCCGGGATATTGTCCGCGATAATGGCAATGGTGTCGCCCTTGCCCAGGCCGAGGGCTCTCAATCCCATGCCGGTTTTTCTCACATACGTATAATATTCTTCCCAGGTGTAGGCATTCCAGATGCCGTAATCTTTTTCCCGCAGAGCGGTGCGTTTGGGGGATTCAGCCACCCGCCACCGCAGCAGTTGGGGGATGGAAAAGTTCAGCAGGTGTTCATTGTTGCTCATGGTGATTACTCCTCCCCGATATAGGCTTCAATTACTTTGGGATTGTTGGCGACTTCTTCCGGGGTACCGGATCCGATGACCTCTCCGAAATCCAGCACATAAATTCGGTCGGAAATATCCATGACCACCCCCAGGTCATGTTCCACCAGCACCACGGTGATATTGCGCTCTTTCTGGATATCCATGACAAACCGGACAATATCTTCTTTTTCCTGGATGTTCATGCCGGCCATGGGTTCATCCAGCAGCAGAATTTCAGGATCCATGGTCAGGGCACGGGCCACCTCCACTTTTTTTTGAAACCCGTAGCTCAGACTCCCTACCGTGTGCTTGCGTACCGGCTCCAGTTCCATGAAATCAATGACATCTTCCACAGCTGCCCTGTTTTCCGCTTCGATCCGGGAGGCTTTTCCAACAAAAATGGCGGCCTGGAGAAATGAATAGGTCAGGTTCTGGTGCCGGGCCAGCAGCAGGTTGTCCAGCACCGACAGCCCGGAGAACAACTCCAGGTTCTGGAAGGCCCGGGCAATCCCCATGGTGGAAACCTGGTGGGGGGAGGCATGGCTCAGGTCTTTGTCCTTGTACAGGATTTCCCCTTTTGTGGGGTGGTAAAATCCGGAGATGCAGTTGAGCATGCTGGTTTTTCCCGCCCCGTTGGGCCCGATGATGGATGTGATCAACCCCGGTTCAATGGCCATATCCACGTGGGACAGGGCCTTGAGCCCGCCAAAAGAAAGTGTCACGTCTGAAACTCTTAAATGCGCCATAAAGAATCCAAATGTTTTGCGTTAACTCTAAAAAAAATCTGCTCCTGCCGCATGTGGCAGTCCCCCCTGCCGGTTTGGTGTAAAAACAGGTGTAAAAATAAAGGATAATGTGCAACAGCTGAAATCTTCCGTTGGGTCCCTTACTTATTCCCCTTAATAAACTGATTCCCCCTTAATAAATGGATGGTCCGGTGTCAACCCCAAAACAGTAAGTACCATCAACCCGTAAGATCTCTTTTACGAAAACATCTGTTTTATTGCCGTGCGGTCAATGGCCCCGTCGCCGGTTTTGGGCAGATCATGGACAAATTCCACATACCGGGGTTTTTTGTAACCCGCAATCACGGATCCGGTGAACTGGATCAATTGCTCTTTTGTCAGGTTTTTTCCGGGGTGCAGGCTGCAAACCGCTTTGATGCCTTCACCGAATTTGGGATCAGGCACACCGAACACACACACCTCTTTGACCGCCTCGTGCTGCATGATCGCTTTTTCCACTTCAGCAGGAAAAACATTTTCTCCGCCGGGCTTGATCAGTTCTTTTTCTGCTTTTCTGCCTTTGAAAAACAAAAAACCATCCGGATCGATCATCCCCAGATCTCCGGTATGGTGCCAGCCTTGTCTAAAGGTATGGGCGTTGAGCTCAGGGGCATTCCAATACCCTTGAAATACCAGAGGGCCTTTGACAAGGATTTCACCGGTTTCACCGGTGCTGAGAAAACGGTCCAGGTCATCAGCGATTTTCACATGGGCCAAAGGGGAGATGGTGCCGGCGGACCCCGGGTGTTCAAAGTATGGGGCAAAGGTGATCAAACCCGATGTTTCGGTCTGGCCGTACATGGTCCAGAAGGTGGTGCCGGTGGCAGCCTCCCATTTTTTGACCGTGTCCGGGGCATCCAGGCCTGCTGCAATCCTCAGGCTTGTCAGATCATAATCGCCTGTTTCAATGGTGTCTGCAAGGGTGGTCAATATGGGGGGAAAGGAACCAAAAAAGGTGACTTTTTGTTCCTGGATAAGATGAAGGGTTTGTTGGGGGTCGAATTTTTCCATGATGACGTTCTTGCCCCCGGCCTGGAGGGTTGCCAGGGCCATGTTAAGGCCCATAATATGGAAAAGCGGCAGAATATTGGCATGGCATGCGGCCTGGTCCAGGCCGTAATAATGAATTACCTGCATGTTGGACAGCAAAATGTTTTCCTGGCTCAACACCGCTCCTCTGGGTTTGCCCTGGACTGCTGCGGTGTGGATGATCACAAAAGGGTCCTCTTTTTGAAACGGCACCGGGATGATATTGCTGCTGTCCTGGTAAAGAGGCGACAGATTTTCATTCGGACCGTCCACCACAATGCAGTGATCCAGAAAGGAAGATGCAGCAGTCAGTTCTGATGACTTTTCTGCCATGTCATTGTCGCAAAATATCATGGAAGGAGTGGTGTCTTCTATGATATGGCGGATTTCGCTGTCAGACAGCCGCCGGTTGATCAATACCAGGGTCAGGTTCAACGCTGCGGCAGCCCCGAAAAGGTGAAAAAATACCGGAAGGTTTTTGCACAGCACCGCGATCCTGGTCCCGGGAGTGAGAAAAGCCAGGCCCGCTGCCAGTTGTGCCGTGTGTACAAACAGGTCGGCATGGGTGGTGTCCTGCTGGTTCCAGTGGACAGCACAGGCGTTTTCCAGATTCCGGGCATTTTTTTCATAGATGTCGAAAAAGCTTAGGTGCTGCACACTGTTGTTCATGGACCCGAACCCTCCTTAAAAGTAAAGATGTATGGTGAAAAGATGTATGCTGACATACTGCTTTTCAATGCCTGTGTCACTGCAAGAGCCGGTACCGTATTGTCAAATCAGAACGAGCGCTCAGTCTCAACACAACTTTAGTTGTATTCCAATTGATTTGGGTTTGTCAAAGACTTTTTTTTAAATTTTTTTTCATGGGGAAAAAATACCGTAAATATGGAATATCCTGAATTGCGGCAGTCTGAAAGATCCGTGCAGAACCGGCATTGTAAAATGTTTCCCGGACAGATCTCGCCAGGGTTGTCATGCAGAAAACAGCAGCGTTTGGATTCCATGTGAATGGAGAACCCTAAGCGGTCGGCAAACAGTTTCATGCGCAGAAGATCCACACCTTTGCCGCCGGCATTGAAATCAAAAGGGGTTTTGGTGGAATAGTCAGCCGTTGCCTGGGTGGAGAAAAACCCTTCAAAAATGCGTTTCTGGTCGCCGGTTTCAATGCCTACGCCGAAATCATGCACACCAAAAAGGATGCCGTTGTCTTTGCGGCGGGCAAAGATATCGATACGGCCATGGTCCGGGGTGTTTTCAATGCTGTTTTTCACCAGGCCGGTGATGGTTTTTTCCAGCACATCTTTGGGCAGGCGGATTTTGGGCAGATTTTCATCCATGGTAATGCGGATGTCCAGGTCTCTGAAATCAAAGGCAGGTTTCAGGTTCTCAAACAGGGTGTCAAATGCCCGGGGAAAAATGATGTCTCTGTAGTTGAGCGCAGGAGAACCGAACTCTTTTTCAATGACCGCCTGCACCACCTCCATGGGGTCTTCTTCGTCCAGATGCTGTTCAATCACTGTTGCCAGCTCGTCTTTGCAGGTCTGGAGCATGACCAGCAGCAAGTCTTTGGCTTCGTATATTTTATTATCCATGATATCAGCGGTTTCTTCCTGGATCTGTATGATGCGGTTCAGGTTCCGCTGGATCCGGTTCAGGGTGGAGGCGGTCTTGACCTGTGGCAGGTCTGCCAGTTTTTTCTCCAGGATCTGCAATGATCCGGTGAGCACCGCTACCGGGGTTTTGAGTTCATGAGACAAATGGTTGATAGCCTTGTCTTTGGCCCGGTTCATGGAAGCAACATCCAGGTATGCTTCTTTCAGGGCCCGGGAAAACCGGGCGTTTTCAATGGAGATGCCCACGGTCCCGGCAATCATGGTCATCAATTCCATGTCATTGTCGTCAAAGGGGTTTTGTTTTTTGTTGATGGCGCACAGAATGCCTGTGATGCGGCTGTCACTTCTGATGGGTACACACTGGATACTTCTGGTTTTATACCCGAGTTTGCGTTCCCTTTCCGGATAGGATTCCAGGTCTTTATCCGCCTGGTTGTCCACGGCCGGCCTTCCTGTTTGCAGCACTTTTCCGGCAAGTACCTCATCTAAGGCAAACCGGATTTTCCGGGCCCGCTGTTCCGTATCAGAGTCATCATAGGATGCGCCCAGAAAAAACAGATCGTTTTTGATGTCGTCATAGAGCAGCACCACCGCACCTTCTGTATGCAGAAGTTCCTTGATTTCCCGGGTAATATAATCCATCAGGTCTTCCAGTTCCGGGTATTGGGGCAGGGCCGCACTGATGCGCATGATGGTGCGGTTGTTGGCTGCCAGGCGTTTTTCTTCGGTGATGTCGCGTAAGATCACAAAGCGTTCGCCCGGCCGTCCTTTGTACCAGGTGTGGGATGCAGCCCAGATAACCACATCCCTGCGCCGGCCGTCTTTGGTGAGGCGCTGGGTCTCATACCGGGTAAGCCGCTCTTCTTCCTTGAACCGGTCCAGCATCTGGGTGGTTTCTTCCTTTAAATTTTCCGGTACAAACGGCAGTATCGCGCCTTTGATTTCCTCCAGGGTCCATCCGAAAACCGTTGAAAAAGCGGGGTTGACATAGGTGACAAACCCGTTTGCATCATACAGGATGATGGGGTAGGGAATGAATTCCAGAACCTTGTGATAGGTCTGATAAAGTTCAAAAACCTCCTGTTCTCTGGTCTTTTCAGCCGTAATATCCTGGAGAGTTTCCACGGCTCCGGCAATCTCTCCTCTGGTGTCGGTTACTGCTGCCGCGGTAAAGAACAGCCATTTGCCATGGGGGGGGAGGTCTGGAAAAAAATCAGTGGCTGCGGATAATTTTTTGTCGGAAAACGCTTTTTTGTATTTGGGACCGTACAGGGAAATGATCTGGTCATCCGGTGCATTATCAATGATCATGTCTGCCATGACCGGCCGTTTTTGGCCATAGAATGCTTTCCACTGAAAATCGGTGCCGATCATATCTGCAGCGCAGAATCCGCTCAGTTCTTCCAACGCCTCATTGAAATGGGATATTTTATGGTATTTGTCCACAACAAATATGGGGATCGGGGCTTTGTGAATGATGTTTTTGAGCAGCTGGTTTTCTTCTTCCAAAGCGGCAATCTTTTTTTCCAGGGCAGTGCTGTCATTGTGGCGGTTGTCCATAAAAACTCCAAAAGACTTTACAAGATTCAACTATCCCCGTATAACCAAAGTGATTTGATATTGCCACTATAGTAAATCATTGAATCAAATTGCAAGGATTTTAAGGGTGAACAACAAGATGTCCGACACCAATATCAAGACCGAAATTCTCATCCATGATTTAAAAGTGCCTATTTCCGTGATCAATGCCGGGGCCAGATCCCTGCTGGACCGCCAGGATGCCTATGGTCCGCTCACGGAAAAACAGATCAAGGTCCTCAAGCGGATTGTGCGCAACACCCTGGCCACACAGCATTTGGTCAATGATGTCCTGGAACTGGGCCGGTCCAGGGAAGGGGTGAAAATATGTTCACAATTCACCGTGGCAGCTCTGGTGGTGGGGGTGCTGGTGGAAGTGTTCGATCTGGCCGACCCCAATGTGGCGGACGCTATCCGGAATGCCGCCACATATCCCCGGCTCCAGGCGGCCGTTGAACCAGCCGGGGTGACCCTTGATTTTGCACAGCAGACCTGGGAAACCTGTGTCTGTCTGGATGCGGCAAAAGTCCGCCAGATTATACGAAACCTTGTTACCAACGCGTTCAAACACCGGGCCGACCGGGTGGATATCCGGGGCGTGATCAGTGAAAACCGGCTGAGGTTGTGGGTGAAGGATGATGGCCGGGGTATTCCCAGATCAGATCAGCAGCGGATATTTGAAACCTATTTCACCACGGGCGGTTCCATTGAAGATGCCATCCAGAGCCACGGCCTGGGACTGGCTGGTGTCATGGTGCTGCTCAGGGACATGGGGGGAAAACTGGTCCT
>JAIVHE010000575.1:1962-3429 GCA_020201255.1 Desulfobacteraceae bacterium | reverse complement strand
TATTATCATCACAACCTGCTGACTTAAAGACCTGTTCTCAGCTTTCGCCCTGATTTTAAGCGCATTATACAATTGATCATCCATTGATTTTATCTGCATTGTCGCCATATAAACCTCCTCATTTCTGATTCATTTTTTAAAATAAAGCATTTTGCATGAAAAGGCAAGCAGTATTCATGAAATTTCGCGTGCTTTGCCCAGGAATGAACTCACGATTTCAGTGAAGGAAGCCTTGGCGTAACACAGCCGGAATTTTCCTTGTTATGACAACCATTGAATCTTTTATTCATAAAATCCGGTAAGCGTTTCAGGCGTAGCTGTTTCATTTATCACAGCGGATTTTTGACGGATCACAAGAACCGTACCTGCCAGCAGGACTGCCAGACCGGCCAGGGCCGGGGTGAAATCATGATAGATGTCGAACACAAAGCCGGCCAGGATGGGAGACAGTGATGCCGGGATATTGGCAGTGAACAGCCACCCGTAAACCCGGGAAATATGGCCGGACCCCCAGCTTCTGGCGGCGCTGGATACATATATCACCAGGACCCCGCCATAGTTGAATCCGGTAACCAGGGCAAACCCCCAGAACCCCCAGGCTGATCCGGTGAGAAGCGGGGCTGCCGCCAGAACAGCTGCCTGGCAGATCAGGTTGGCCTGGATGGCACCTGCGGCCTGAACCCGGTCAAAAAGAGCCCCCCAGATCACCCGGCCGGCGGCATTGGCCAGGGCGAACAGGGAAACGGCGGTGATGCCGATCTCTGTGGCATGCCCGTTTCCGGAAAAAATCTCCTTGAGGTTGGCATTCACGGCAAATCCGGCAGCCAGTCCCATGAACATGGCCAGGTAGAGCAGTTGAAAATTGGCATGGCTCATCACCTGTGCCGGTTTGAGGGCGGACAAAGGGGCAATTGTTTGTGCGGTTTTTGGAAACTGCATCACACTGCCGGCAAGGACCACCAGGCAGAAAAACAGGATACCGAAAGCAAAAAATGTCTGGAACGGAGTGTACCCAAGGGTGGTGGTGAGAAAGCCCCCCACCTGGCTGACCATGGCAGCGCCCCCGCCGAATCCGGCCACGGCAATGCCGGTGACAAGGCCTTTGGATTGTGGAAACCAGCGGATGCACACGCTAATGGGTACGATATAGGCCATGCCCGCTCCGATGCCGGCAAGGACCCCGATCCCCAGGATAGTGAACACGAAACTGTGACTGCCCAGACCGGCCAGGAGCCATCCTCCGCCAAAAAGAACCCCTCCTGCCATGGCACTGATCCGGGGACCGATTTTCGGCAGAAATCCCCCGGCAACCATCATGGTCAAAGGAAAGACAAAATAAAACACGGTAAAAGGGATCTGAACCGGCCCCTGGGCAAGTCCGGTCAACCCTTTGAGGGGCTGAACATAGACGCTCCAGGAATAGGTGGCCCCGAGGCAGATCTGCATGAGTACAGCGCAAACAAGGAT
>JAIVHE010000575.1:0-1791 GCA_020201255.1 Desulfobacteraceae bacterium | reverse complement strand
AGTCCCGGCGGGCAGGACAGGCATTTCTGGGTGCCGCTGTACAGAATATCGATTCCCCAGTCATCCATGCGGATCTCCATACCGCCGAAGCTGGTCACCGCATCCACCAGAAAAAGGGTGTCACTGTCTTTGAGCAGCTTTCCTAAGCCCGGGACCGGGTTCTGCACCCCGGTGGAGGTTTCCGCGTGGACCACAGCCACCAGCTTGTAGGATTTTTCCATCAGCTTTTTTTGCACCACATCCACGATTACCGGGGTTCCCCAGTCAAATTCCAGGGTATCCACCTGTGCCCCCAGCCGGGTGGCAACGTCCTGCATCCGCATGCCGAACACCCCGTTCACCAGGATCAGGACCGGGTCATCTTTTTCAATGAGGTTCACAAAACAACATTCCATGCCTGCCGATCCTGTTCCGGAAACGGGAATGGTCAGGTCATTGTGGGTGTGCAGCAGGGCTTTTAACTGGGTTTTGATGGCATCCATGATCTTGATAAACGCAGGATCCAGATGGCCCATGGTGGGTTTTGAAAGGGCTTTCAGCACCGAAGGGGGGACACAGGAAGGTCCGGGACCCATGAGGGTGACAGGGGTAATGTCTTGCAGCAGGTTCTTCATGGTATATTTCCTTTTATCAGGCAGTGTCCAGCATCATGCGCTCATCTCCCCGCTCCATGGCCAGTTCCGTGAGCTTGTCCGCGGGAATATGGCACAAAATTTTGTGGCCGTTGGGCAGCCGCTGAAATCTGGGTTTTTCCTGTTCACAGATTTTGCCGTCGTCCGGCAGCACGGAACGTCTGGGGCACCGGGTATGAAAACAGCAGCCGGACGGCCGGTTGGTGGGACTGGGCACATCCCCTGACAGGATGATGGACTGGCGTTTGTCCGTGGGGTCGGGAATGGGGACAGACGAGAGCAGCGCTTCTGAGTAAGGATGATAGGGCGGTGGATAAATGGCGGATACCGGTCCGAACTCCACGATTTCCCCTAAGTACATGACGGCCACAAGATCGGAAATAAAGCGCACCACACTCAAGTCATGGGCGATGAATATCATGGTGGAGCCCATATCCTCCTTGATCTCATTGAGCAGGTTCAGCACGGCCGCAGCAACGGACACATCCAGGGCGGAGACCGGTTCGTCACAGATCACCAGAGACGGCCGGCTGGCCAGGGCACGGGCAATACCGATGCGCTGTTTTTCCCCGCCGGACAGCTGCCGGGGATAGCGGTCATAGTAATAGGACGCAAGTTTTACCGCCTTGAGGAGACGCTCCACTTCCTGGCGTACTTTCCTCTTGGGGACGGTTTTAAACTTGTGGATGGGTCGGCCGATCTGGGCTCCCACGGAATAGGAGGGGTTCAGTGTGGAATCGGGGTTCTGAAATACCATTTGCAACTCCCGGATCAACGACAGGTCGCGTTTCTGGGCCGGCTGGTTCAGATCGATACCCATCAGTTCCACCGTGCCGCCGGTGAGCGCCTCCAGGCCGATGATGCCTTTGACCAGGGTACTTTTGCCGCAGCCTGATTCCCCCACAATCCCCAAAGTGGTGCCCTTGAGGACCTTCAGGGAGATGTCATCCACCGCCTTGACATAAGATTTTTTTTCCAGACCCAGAATGGCACGTAAGGACGGATTCTGCTCCGGATAATACAGTTTCATGTTCTGTATATGCAGCAAAGTGTCCATGGCCGAGAAATCATCGTCCCCCTCAGCCATCTGAATGACGGATTCTTTTTGGCCCCGGGAATAATCATCATAGGGCACCTTCAGGGTTTCTCTGCCCAGAAA
>JAIVHE010000027.1 GCA_020201255.1 Desulfobacteraceae bacterium | reverse complement strand
TTTTACCATGCCGACCCCCATCCGGGAAATATGGTGATCACCTCTGACAACCGGCTTTGTCTCATGGACTGGGGCATGGTAGGCCGGCTCACACCGGATGAAAAAAACGACCTGCTGTTTTTGATCCGGGCAGCGGTGGACAAAGACAGCAAAAAAGCCACCGAGGTGCTGCAACATATTGCAACTGCACAAAAATCTGTGAACTTTCAGCAGCTGGAAAAGGACATAATGGAACTTATGGATGTCTATATGTCTCTGCCCCTGAAGGATATACAGATGGGGCAGCTGCTGGAGGACCTTGTCCAGATATTGAAATCCCATGGCCTGCGCCTGCCGCCGGACATGTCCATTGTCATCAAAGCGATGATTACCGTGGAGGGTACGGCACGGATACTCTATCCGGATCTGGATGTGATTTCCGAGGCTGAACCCCATGTGCGCAAACTGGTCTCCCGGCAGTATTCAAAAGGATACCTGTGGCAGCGGCTGCGCAACAACCTTGCTTCCATGTGGACCCTGCAAAAGCATCTGCCCGGCACCCTGTCGACCATCTTGAAAAAAATAGAACACGACGAACTCATCATCGGATTTGATCACAAAAATCTGAGCCCGCTGCAAAAAGCCCTGGAGAGCAGCTTCAACCGCCTGACCCTGGGCATTATCCTGGGGGCATTGATCATAGGATCTTCCATGATCATCACCACCGGGGTGGGACCCCTGCTGTTCGGATACCCTGCCCTGGGCATGACTGGATACCTGATTTCCGCCATTTTGGGACTGTGGCTTATCATCACCATCATCCGTGGCCGGGACTATTGACAACCATGATAAATTTTTTCTTTATTGACAACACCCCCTTCCTGATTATAAACTGACTCTTTTTTTATGCCTGAATTACACCATACTTAGGACATTACTGCCATGGACGAATCCATAAACTATCCCTATTTTAAAACCCGTCTTGAAAAGCGCCTCAAAGAGATCACCGAGGGACAGCAGACAATTGCACCAGTGGAACTGGACCAGTCCCGGGTAGGCCGGCTGTCACGGATGGATGCCATGCAGCGTCAGGCCATGGACCAGGCGACTGCAAGGCTTCTGGCAAAAGAAACACAGCGGATCCGCACCGCACTGAAGCGCATCACAACCGGGGATTACGGCTATTGCATCCAGTGTGAAGAAGAAATTGCCGCCGGCCGGTTGAAAGCAGACCCCAGTGTGCTCACCTGTATTCAGTGCGCCAGGGCCGCAGAAAAAAGCTAACACGAAAAACCCGCAACCCATGATCCCCTCCTCATTTTCTTGTTTTTGTAAACAAAAACTGAGGAGTAAGGCACGAATCACTTCTGCAAAAAAAAAGCCGGACAAAGGGTTTTCACCCCTTGTCCGGCTTTTTATCTAATATTGGAAATTACAACTCAGAGCCGGAAAGCGGGGTTAAATTCTCAACCGCCTGGCGAAATTGTTTTCTTTCCGCTGTCGGCATGGGAATCAGGCCTTTATCCGTAAGATAGCCGTTATCACCCCAGGCTTTTTCACTGGTGAACTCGGCCAGAAACTCCTTGATTCCGGGGATGCTGCCCACATGGGCTTTTTTTACATAAAAGAACAGAGGACGGGACACCGGATAACTGCCGTCCGCAATGGCCTCAAATGCCGGGGCAATCCCGTCAATAAGCGCTCCCTGAAGTTTGTCCGCGTTCTGGTCCAGAAAGGAGAACCCGAAGATACCCAGTACATCCTTGTTGGCATCCAGTTTCTGCACAATCAGGTTGTCGTTTTCACCGGCTTCAATGTAAGCACCGTCTTCTCTAATGGTATGGCACAGCGCTTTATAGGCGCTTTTGTCTTTGCCCTTCAGGTCGGCAATCCATGAAAAAGTTTTGGCGCCGCCCTCCATGGCCAGTTCCACGAATGCATCCCTGGTACCCGAGGTGGGAGGAGGACCCAGCACCTCAATTTTTACATCCGGCAGTGCGGAGTTCACATCTTTCCAGGTTTTATTAGGATTGGGAACGGTTTTTCCGGACACGTTTCCGGACGGTACATCCTTTGCCAGGGCAAGGAAAATATCCTTGCGGCTCAATTTGAACAGCGGGGCTTTGGTGGAGTTGGCGATGACAATGCCGTCATACCCGACTTTCACTTCAACAATTTCGGTCACCCCGTTGGCTGCGGCATTCTCAAATTCCGATTTCTTGATACGCCGGGAAGCGTTGGTAATGTCCGGATATTCTACCCCTACACCGGCAGCAAACAGTTTGAACCCGCCGCCGGAACCGGTGGATTCGATGGTGGGGGTTTTAAACCCGGACGTTTTCCCAAAATTTTCCGCCACAACTGTTGCAAACGGATACACCGTGGATGATCCCACAATGGAGATATAATCCCGGGAAGCCGCTCCAACGGTACCAATTCCCAGTGCAAACACCAGGGCCAGACTTGCGATAAACACCTTTTTCATTTGTTTCTCCTTACATTTTTGTTTTGATGTTACAATTTGATGTTAAAAACAACCAATTGATAAAAAAACTATCTTCATACTACTTACCACCTTCGTTCAAACTTCTTTCTCAAAAACACCGCCACCGCATTCATGGTCACCAGAAACGCCAGCAATACCATGATGGCAGCGGAAGTTCTCTCCAAAAAGGCCCGTTCCGGACTGTCCGCCCACAAAAAGATCTGTACGGGCAGCACCGTGGACGGATCGGTGAATCCACCGGGTATATCCACAATAAAGGCCACCATGCCGATCATGAGCAGGGGAGCTGTCTCCCCCAGTGCCTGGGCCATGCCGATGATGGTCCCGGTGAGCATACCCGGCAGGGCCAGCGGCAGCACATGGTGGACCACCATCTGGGTTTTGGAGGCACCTACCCCCAGAGCCGCCTCCCGGATGGAGGGAGGCACCGATTTCAAGGCTGCCCGGCCGGAAATGATGATGGTGGGAAGGGTCATCAGGGTCAGCACAAGCCCTCCCACCAGGGGAACCGATCTTGGCAGTCCAAAAAAATTGAGGAAAACAGCAAGCCCCAGCAGGCCATACACAATGGAAGGCACTGCTGCCAGGTTGTTGATATTGACTTCAATGATGTCGGTCCACCGATTTTTCGGGGCAAATTCTTCCAGGTACACCGCTGTGGCCACACCAATGGGAAAAGACAACACCAGGGTGATGATCAGGGTATAAAAAGAACCGGAAACCGCACCCAGGATACCTGCCTGTTCGGGTTCACGGGAATCTCCTGCCGTAAAAAACGTGGTGTTGAACCTTTTTTGGATCCGTCCCTGTTCCTGGAGACGATCAATCCAGGACAGTTGGACATCTTTGATTCTGCGTTCTGTTTCAGGCACATCCCGGGAAATGTGGCCTTTTATGAGCATGTCCACATCATCATCCGCCGGCACCCATAATGGGATGACCGATCCGATCATGTGCTGGTTTTTGCGTACAAAATCCTGCAATTGATAGGCAGATCCGTTGCTGACCATGCCATATAACTGCCGTTTCTGGGCCCGGGTTTTTACGTCAGGAAACATGACGTTAAGAGATTGTTTCACCATGCCCTGGTAATTGGCATCCTGCAGGGCCTGGGCATCAATGGTTTCAGGATCCAGAAAAATATCCATCTTTACAAAGGTCTGCTGGAAAGCAGTGTATCCGTTGCCGATGATGCTGATGAACAGCATGGCCAGAAACGCCATGGAAAGCATGATGGCACAAATACCATACAACCGGAACCGCTTTTCCGCATTATAGCGCCTGGACAGCCCCTGATTGACAATATCCATTGTATTTTCGGCCACAGCATTGGTGCTGGTGCTGACACGGCTTTTGCCGGCAGGGTTACTCCGGTCGGCTTGATTATTCCGGTCGGCAGGGTTATTCCGGCCGGCTTGATTATTCCGGGAAGAGTTATTCATATTGCTCCCTGTATTTGCGCACCACCACCAGGGCGATGACATTCAGGATAAGGGTAATGACAAACAGCATCAGGCCCAGGGCAAAGGCTGCCAGGGTCTTGGGGCTGTCAAATTCCTGGTCACCCACCAGAAGGGTAACAATCTGGACCGTCACCGTGGTAACGGTATTCAGGGGATTTACCGTCAAATTGGCGGCCAGACCCGCCGCCATGACCACGATCATGGTTTCCCCGATCGCCCGTGAAACCGCCAGCAGCACGCCGCCTACAATGCCGGGCAATGCCGCGGGCAGAACAACCAGACGGATGGTTTCACTGTGGGTGGAACCCAGGCCCAGGGCACCGTCCCGCAGTGACTGGGGTACGGCATTGATCACGTCATCGGAAAGAGAGGATACAAAGGGAATGATCATGATGCCCATAACCAGGCCTGCGGCCAGGGCACTTTCCGAAGACACATCAAGGCCGATGGATACCCCGGCATTACGGATCATGGGGGCCACCACCAGGGCGGCAAAAAATCCATACACCACCGTGGGGATACCGGCCAGAATCTCCAGCAGCGGCTTGGCAACCGCCCGGAATCTTTTGTTGGCATACTCAGACAGATAAATGGCGGACATCAGACCGATGGGAACGGCCACACACATGGCAATGGCTGATATGAGCATGGTGCCCATGAACACCGGGATGGCCCCGAATGCACCGGAGGAGCCCACCTGATCAGCACGGATGGCCATCTGGGGACTCCATTTCAGACCAAATACAAATTCATGGAAAGGAACCACCTTGAAAAACCGGATGGCTTCATACAAAACTGACAGAACAATGCCGATGGTGGTAAATATGGCAATGGTGGAACAGGCCACAAGCAGGTATTTTATCATTATTTCCACATGGTTCCGGGCCCGCAGTTCCGGAGAAATGATCTTTTGCACCCACAGAATGCCGGCAATGGCAATGGCGGTGACGATCACTGCCAAAGTGGCATTGCTGATGGCCGTAAGCTGTGTATAATGATCGGCTGCTGCCTGGATGGCGGGATGAATTTTTTGGGGGACAATATCTACGCCTACAATGTTTTTGATATCATTGATCACAAGCCCCAGCCGATCGGAAGGCAAGGCCTGCATATCAGGAGGCAGTCCGGCGATCACAAGCTGGGTGATCACACTGGATTCAAACACGTGCCAGAAAGAAAAAATGATCAGGGCGGGAAGCGCACACCACAGGGCTGCCAAAGCCCCGTAGTAGGTGGGCCGGGAATGCAGTATCTGTTGACTTCGGCCCCTGGCAACCGCAACGGCGACAGCACGCCTGCGGCCCAGAAAATATCCGCTGGCGGTGAGCATCAACAACACAAGAAGCAAATTGGAAGAAGACATGGTATCCCTTACAAAAAAAATGATTCATTCAACTGGCAGTGAAGGTACATCTCTTTTATAAGGTTTTGTTTACCAAATGATTAGGAAATGGTTAGAAAGCCATTTTGGTGAAACTGTTCACCGAACAGGATTTGGTGCCACATGGGATGGACCTGATACTGCCGGGCAGACAGGTTCAGGAGTCGGGATTTGTTTTCTGCTCCAATTCTTTGAGCAGTGAGGCAAAGGAATCGGATTCCAGCATCCGGGCAAATTGTGCACGATAGTTTGCCACCAGGCTGACTCCTTCAATTACTATGTCATACACCAGCCATTGACCGGTATCTGTCTGGTACATTCTGTAATCAATGGGAATTTCAATGTTGTCAGTAACGATGATGGTATTGATCTGGGCTTTTTTGCCTCGAATCTGTTCTTTTACGAAGTTCACCTTTTCATCGGTGTAGGATTCAATTTTTGACACATAATTGTTTTCCATAAGCGTGGAGAACAAATCAACAAATGTCTTACGTTCCGTTGGTGTTTTGTCCCGCCAGTGCCGGCCCAGACTGAGCTGGGAGGTCTTTTCAAAATCAAACCGCTCAAAGAACATTTTTCTGAGGGCTTCTCTGCGACGCTCAGTATTGGCTTCTCCTGCTAAGGTATCATCTTTCAAAATTTGTATGATGGCATCGATGCTGGCCTCGAGCTGGTCCCGGGCCGGGGATGCCCCGACGTTCACCGCAGCAGTTACCAGCAAAACAACAGTCACGACAAGGGTTGTGGCAATCAGGTGGTATCTCATGTTTTCTTTCCTTGGTTTTCCCGGGTTATGGATGCAAATACCTGGTCTGCATTCTTGTGAATGGTGAAGACATTGTCCAGTTTGGTCAACGAAAGGGCATTGGATACCGTATCGCCAAGACCGGCCAGAATGAACTGCCTGCCTTGTTTTCTGCTCCACTGAAGCCCTTCCACCAGTGTGGCTATGCCGGAACTGTCCATGAAGGAGACCCGGGACAGGTCCACGACAACAGCCATGACATTTTTTGTAAAAAACGGAACCAGCGCATCCCGCAGGCTCGGGGAGGTATACATGTCCACATCTCCCTCCACCCGGATCATGGCGGCATTTTTCTTTTCATTGCTTTCTATGTGAAATCCCATGGCAGATCTTCCGTGTGTCATATGCTGTTTGTCACAATTGGTTTTATTGATCGAACAGGTATTTATTGATCAGTTCTTCTATGCTGATGGCGGATTCCGTATCCATGAGTGCATCATTTTCACTGAGATATTCCTCAGACCAGCCAGGCGACAATTTAACGAACTTATCACCAATAATTCCTTTGGTTCGGATCGATGCAATGGTATCATCGGAAATCTGGGTGGTATGTTGAATTTCCATTACCACCAGGGCGTCGTTTTCCTCCAGCCGGATCTGCTTGACCTTGCCTACGGGCACACCGGCGATCTCTACGGTGGCACCCGGTTCAAGTCCTTCCACGGATCGGAATGAAGCGGTAATGGTATAGGAGTCAGATCCGAACAGATTCACCCCGCCCAGGGTAACGGAAAGGTACACCAGACAAGCCATTCCCAGAACCATGAGAATCCCCACCGAAATTTCTGTTTTTCTGCCGTACATGATTGATATTACATCCTATAGCAATAAAGATGTCAAGATATAATCCACCACCAGAATGGACACGGAGGTCACCACAACCGCCCGGGTAGTGGCCTGGCTCACCCCTTCGGTGGTGGGTTTGGCACAAAATCCCATAAAGCAGCGGTCAACAGGGGCAAAGAAATGATACCGGCCAGAATTTTGGGGCTGATCACATATTTCACAGGATCAATGGCCATCATTTCCAGGGCCGGAAACTGGTCGGTGATTCTCATGATGCCGATTTCTGCGGCAATGGCCGAACCTGCTCTTCCGGTTACCATAAGCGCACACAAAACAGGTCCCAATTCCCGGATAATGGAAAGGGCCACGGCAGATCCCAAAAGGGCCTGGGCACCGAACTGGGTCAGGGTATGATACCCCTGCAGCGCCAGCACCATTCCGGTGAACAAAGCGGTGACAAATACAATCAGAAAGGATTTGGATCCGACAAATTCAATTTCCTTGATCAGCCGAAAAATCCGGTATGGCGGCCGAAACGCCAGAAAAAAAGCATAAAACAAAAACACACCGCTTCTGCCGATAACCTGGATCCGGTTTATTGTAGCCCGGCCGATAGATGCTGCAACATCTAAATTCACGACATTTTTTCCGTGGATTTGTCAGTGTCAGTGTCTGCCAAAAGCGCCTCAATGTAATTGGTATCTGTGCGGGTAAACGGAATAGGCCCTTCAGGGGAACCTGTGATAAATTGCCGGACCCGTTCATCCGTGCTGTTTTGAATCTGGTCCACTGTTCCCTGGGCAATAATGTCTCCAAAATAAAGAATAATGATTTTGTCGGCAATCTTGAAGCTGGAAGCGATGTCATGGGAGACCACCACCGTGGTAATGTCCAGCTTGACATTCAAATCTTTGATCAACTTACCGATCACGCCGGTAGAAATGGGATCCAGGCCGGAGGTGGGCTCATCATAGAAGATCACCTTGGGATCCATGACAATAGCCCGTGCCAGCCCCACTCGTTTCATCATTCCCCCGGACAGCTGGGAGGGCATCAGATGCTCGTTCCCCCGCAATCCCACCATTTCAAGCTTCATGGTCACAATATTTTTTATGACATTTTCTGCGATTTTTGTGTGTTCGCGAAGGGGAAAGGCTATATTTTCAAAAATATTCAGGTAATTGAACAGGGCAGACCCCTGGAACAGCATGCCCATTTTTTTTCTTTTTTTATACAACTCTTTTTTAGAAGCCCGGGTCAAATCCATGTCGTCAAAAAATACCGATCCGCTGTCCGGCCTTTCCAGTCCTGTAATCTGCCGCAGCAGCGTAGATTTTCCAGACCCGCTTCCCCCCAGGATCACGGTCACTTTTTTTGCGTCAAACCGGCAGTTCAACCGGTTGCAGGCCACAATCGATCCATAGGTTTTTACAAGGTTTTCAACGCGTATCATAGGGTATAAATAACCTAGCAGTTTTGGGGTGTCAACGATAATCCGCAAGCAAGGTCAACCCTATGCGATTGCGTTCCATGGGATTTGTCCGGCAGAGGCTCGCGCCTGTTTTTATGCTGTGGCAAATTGACAAATCAAACCAGGATGACTATTGGTTTTGTTATATGAAACATAAATCTTAGCGTTTACCAGGAAAAAATAATTTTCAATACAAAAAACCGGAGCATTAGAGCCCATGACCAATACCATGGCCACAAATCCTGAACACCTGGGTCTGAGTATTCCCTCCCGCCCGAAATACCTGCAACTGGTGCGGGGTATGGTGAAAAAAATCTCAGGCACCATTGGAATGGGTGATGACGCGGCAGCCGAAATTATGCTTGCGGTGGTAGAGGCTTGTTCCAACAGCATCAAACACAGCTACAAAGGGCAGCCCCATGGACAGATCAACATTTTCTGGGAAATCACACAAACGGAACTGATCATCATCATTGAAGATTTTGGCTGCCAATGGGAGCCTGACAGCCTTGCCCCCCGGGATCTTGATGAGATAAGACCCGGCGGACTGGGTATGCACATCATGCAGTGTGTCATGGATTGCGTTGACTTTGACTGCTCATCCACCTTGAGGAATCAGGTGAAAATGATCAAACAGTTGGGAAAAAAACCATGATCCGGTTTCTTCCGGACCATGGATGAAAAGATGCCCGGCAGGTTCAGGCTTTTTTTTGGGCCAGCACTCCTTCAATCACTTGCCTGGAAAAAGGAGCGGAAATATTTTTTGTCTTGCCGGCATCCGGCTTCTGGCTGGGCTTGTGGTTGGATCCGCTGAAAAGGGTTTTGGTATTATCACTGAACTGGATATGGTAATTGGGGCGAATGCCTTTTCCTGTGGTACCCAGACACACACTGGCACCTTCATCGGTTCCCATATTCTGAAAAACCTTTTCCAAAAAGGGCGTAGCCAGCTGGGCCAACCGTTCTTCATCCCATATGACACCCGGGGTTCCCGCCTTTCGGGAGGTCCCTGCCTTGGGTTTCAGTTTGCGGATAAGGGTTGACAGATTTTTGAGTTTGAGTCCGAGATTCTTGACGGACCGTTTCTGGATCTCTCCTTCTGCCTGGGGTTTGAGAACATCCAGACGTTCATTAATTTTTTCATACCCTTCTTTGGATTCTTCCAGGGCTTTTTTATCAATCAGGGCATACACCCCTTTACACATGCGGTTTATTTCCTGTCTGGACTCTCGGAATTTATCAGGCTCCATTCCTTTTTCTCCTTGTCATAGCATTTGGATCATGCCCGGTCATCCTTGTGATGGCCAGGCCAATTTTTCTATGGTACACTGATTGTGCGATAAATTCAAGGAGTTCGGACTGAATATTTGCTATAGCAAAGTGCACGCTATGGAAAGCCCCCTGGTAGATGCATGCCCCCGCAGGGGCTCGGGCCGGGCACAAGACCCCACCAGTGGCGGGGCTTGAGACAGAATGCTGCAAAGAGGAGAAAATACCCGGAATTTTTTTCAGATAAATCCGGCCAGCAGGTCCAGTACCTGATCGATATCACCAGGTGTATGACAGGCATTGATCTGGAACCGGATGGTTTCATCTCCTTTGGGCACCACCGGAAAGGTCAGTCCCACCACCAGCACCCCGTTGTCATACAAATATTTTACCAGTGCATGGGTTTTGGCAGTATCTCTGACCAGTAAGGGCACCACCGGGTGGGGGCCTGGTATAGATTCCAGTCCCAGATCGGCAAGACCCTTGCGGAACCGGTTTGTCTGCTCTTTGAGAAGAGCCAGCAGTTTGCGTCCCTGGCTGCTGTCGCAGATATCAAGGGCTGTGACAGCTGCTGCGCAATCCGCCACACTCAACGGATTGGTATAGATATAGGTGTCTGCCTTCTGGCGCACGGTTTCAATCAGGGACCGGCTGCCGGCAATGAACCCGCCGTTCACCCCGAACGCTTTGCCAAAGGTTCCCACCACCACATCCGGCCAGGCCCCGGCAAATTCCGGGGTACCCCGGCC
>JAIVHE010000265.1 GCA_020201255.1 Desulfobacteraceae bacterium | reverse complement strand
TCATTGCCCCCTTTAAAACGGTGCATTGTCAAATCCAGACTCATTCTGTGGTATGTTCCATTTCTCTTTATCTGCCTTTTTGATAATATGCTCGTGAACCTCGAACCTTTTGCCCTGGCAGTTAAGATCTGAAATAGTCCATGCTAAATCCTCTGGGCAGTATTCCGATAATGTTTCAAAGTCGCCGTCAATTTCAATAGTCCAGAAAACAGTATCACCTTTTTCAACTGGCATCATGCACCCCCTAAAGCATCATTAACCATTCTTTTTTTAAGTATGCGCCGGGCTTGTTCCTCTGAAATATCAGAAGCGGCCAGAAATGTAGATCCATCTGGTAAAAGGATTTCCGGCCCGATCCAGTAGCCGTCTTTTTTTGTGAATTTCGTATTTTCCAAAGAATAGCCCATCCACTTTAAAAGATCCTGTTTAGCTTTTTGCTCGGTATCCCATACGGCCATTGTTAACCATTTTTTAATCGCCGAGCTAAAGATCACCACGGACCATGAACCATCTTGATTTTCAATTTTCATCGGCTCCATTGTCCACCCCCTAATGAATTTCCATGTCCACCATTGCGGCCCTGATGGAACTCTTGCTATATGGAGCGCCGTCTGGAGTTTTCCAATTCCCGGAGTCCTTTAAGTCCTCAAGCATATTCCCTGCGGCCTTGTCTCTGGTGGGTGCGTTTTTAATATGGTCAATGGCCAACCTGTATAGAGGCTCTTCGTTATTAATCCATAACGAAACATTCCAATGATTATAGTTCTTGTGTCCGTTATATTCCGGCATTGTTAACCCCCTTTGATTCATACTCTTTTAGCTTTTTTTCAACCTCATGCACATGAACAGAAAGCTCTGACACCATTTCAGCCAACCGCTGAATATATGTTGTTAGCCTATATTCTGATTCTGTTTCACACTCATGCAGTGCAAGTTCATGGAGTATATCTTCAATTCGCATCATCCACCCCCTTGAGCACCTTATCTGCCCAGGCCTTTAATTTTGGGTCAACATCATGTTCCTTAACCAGTGCCTCAATTAATCCATCAGCGCCATTTTTGAGCAAACTAAAGCCTGTCAGCATGGCCTCTGTGATAGTTATACCTTCAGCACCAGCAAAAGACTTTATTTCCCTGCGCTGTTCATCAGACACCATTGTCACCAACCTAACCTTATCTTTCTGCTTCATGTAATCACCCTTTTAACTGGCTTGTGCGTGAACCAGACAAATCCCGGTCCAGCAAGTGCAACCTCTTCCCGCCATTAATCCTGCATTTAATTAAGCTGCCGCATTTCATGCAGCCGTGGTCCGGGTCTAACGGTTTCGTAAACTTCTTTTCCATGACTCCCCCTTTGGTTTCATTGCCTTTAATGCAATAAAAGCATACTTTGCAAATAGTGTCAATAACAAATTTCAATTTATAGAAAATAATTTCACCTGGTCAAAATCTGTGATAAAATAGCCCAGGTGGGAAAAGTGCATTTCACAAGAAAATTGACATAATCGTCTCTTATGGGGCTTTTAAGTCTGTGCTTTCGGTCATGGTGGGAATTCTGGCCTCATATGCGCCCCATTTTGGGCTTTGAAAGGAAAAAGCCATACCTGACTATAGGCAACAATGCGTGAAATTCAGCAATTAATCAAAATCCACAAATTTTCCAAAATCTTCAGCATTGAATTGCAATGTATGCGCTTGCCAGCCAAAAAGTTATTGGGACATTTTTTTTGTCCCAGTAACATAGGGGGCAGGCAAAATTTTTATTGAAAACAAAGTTTTTTTTGCAATTCAAAATCCTTTATTGCCAGTCAATTTTTGTTCTTTTTTTTGTCATACAATTTAAGCCTTGATATTCATGGCCTTAGAAACACAAAAGCCCTGCCCAATTAAGGACAAGGCTTCTGCGCGAACAAGATAAACAAGCACCGGAGTTTTCCTGACACCGATGCAAATAACACTCCGTTAGGAGCATGAGGAAAACGGTTATGATAGACTTTAGCCCGGCCCAATCACCTATGCCAGAATTAATTCTGACGGTGGTAATTTATTTCAATAAAACCGGAATATCTGCTGTTGCTCCTGAACCAACTGCTCCCATTGCAATTCCGAAGAACTCCCCGGAGCTGTCCAGGCTCAACCCAGCATCATAATATAGCTTATCGCCAAAGGATACGGCGGCTGGCGCTCCATCGTTACCAGTAACAGAAAGTTCAAAGACTCCCCTGGTGGATACTGAGCAAGTGCCGTCTGGTCTGGTGTCGGTCAGTGCCACTCCGGTAAAAGATCCAATCACAACCGGATCCCCCGTGGACACTTCAGCTTTTTCAACACTGATAAATAAACCATCTTGTACTTTATTTGTAGCCATGATTATTCCCCTGAGTTCTTGAAGAGGCCTCTATGGTCAATCGGTGCAACTCCATAAACAAACCTTACTTTGATTGAATATGAATCTGTGCCAAATCCCCACTTTTCTTCTGTGTATGGCTGTTCCTGTCCGTCCAGGTAGGCAACTTCAATAGTATCGAACATTCTTGGGTCAGCTGACAGATACCAGGCTTCACCAGATATTCCGTCAAGCTGTGGATCTGTGACAACTTCCAAGGCTTTATAAAACGGATTGCTTACCCCGTGGCCCTCGCTGACATCATACCCGGCGGCTGTCTCAATCAGCTGGTGGGCATTGGTTTCGTGGACTGCAGGAACAATCAAAAATTTCGGCTGAATATTCAAAGGATCTGAACTGAGTAGTCCAGTCTGGAGTCTCATGGCCTTGCGTGCTTCTGTCAGCATTGAAACGCTGGGATCTGCTCCGGTATCGGCTAAGTTATTGTGAGTTGCATGGAATAGGGCAACACCATCGGCCATAGTGTAAGATCCACCCAGGACAGAATAAACAGACTTATTAAGCTGTCTTTTTGCGGCGCTGGTTAAGATCCTGATACTGCGGCTGAAAGCGTTTAAATCATCATTAATCAATGATTCCCAGGAAAGTTTTACAATCTTTCCAAATTTAGCAACTTGATAAACTTCTGATCCTTCATTCAGCTGGCCGTATTCATATTCTGAACCTTCATTTATTTCGGACAGGTCCGGTCCTTCACTGAGACTCAATGAACGAAGAGGCTTAAAATCTTCAGCGGATCTCTTGCTGGTCCATTTCTGATAAGTGCCAGGTGAATTTTCATAGGCTTCTCTAAGTGCTTTATTGGCATAGCCGGAAAGTAATCCTGAGAAGTCGCTGGTGGTCATGCTCCGAGTGATTATTTCAGATACAGGAAGCCCCCTGGTTGTAACGCCTGATTTTCTCAAGGCATCGGCGGCCAGGTCTGCCAGTTTCACATGCCTGAACTCATCATGCCCCGGTGCAGGATTCTGAACATTAAACCCGGATCTGGTCAGAAGTCCATCAATGACGGCTTTTTCTCTTTTTTCGCCTGAAGTCTCGCCACCCTCAAAATCAATTCTGTCGGCCCCCATCGGCTTTCGAGTTTTGGCCAGGTGGTCAAATACTGCGTTCCTGACTTCCTCAACTTCTGTTCCGTCCTGGATAAACCTGGTTGCAAATTCGGTTAAACCAAACTTGCCGCATAAATCGTTAATTGTCTGACAGCGTTTTCTTTCATCCAGTGCGCTGTTGGATCTGGTTTCTTTGGACTGATCTGGTTTTGTCTGTATTGTAGTTTCCATGTTAATTCCTCTTGCTTTTGCTTTTTCGTCCGCCCCTATTGGCGTAGCTGATACCTCAAATAATTTCCAACTGGTGGCCACTTTGACAGGTCCGGCAATG
>JAIVHE010000026.1 GCA_020201255.1 Desulfobacteraceae bacterium | reverse complement strand
ACTTTCCCCCACCTGTGGCCGGGGTCAAGTCCCCCACCCCCTTATGATACTTACAAGGGGTGAAGAAAGAAAGAAACATTGCTATTCAAGCACTTACCCGTGATCAAAAGTTGAAATCTGAATTCTGGGGTGGGGGAAAATAAGTGGCCACAGGTGGGGGATTTTAAAGTGGCCATCCGGGTTATCAAATCTGAAAACTGCCTGTCAGACAAAGAACGATATTTATACTGGCCTGGCGATTCCGGTTTTTCTGTTTCAGGCAGAATGGATATGGCCCCTGCACACTCCCCTCCGATCCGTTTGAGAAGCATAAAATCATTTTTTTCTGAAATCCCGAGCTGTTTTGAAATTAATGTTCTGACAGCGGATTCGGGCAGCAGATTGGAAAAAAAAGATTTTACGGTATCATGCTGGAAAACGCCTGCCTGCAGCGGTAGCGAAATAGATATCTGGAACGTTTCGGGCGAATCCAGCCATTCCCTGGAATATATAAATGAAAAGCGTCTCCTTTTGTCAATGCTCAGGGAGCCGACCCGGGTTTGTTCGAAAAAAACATGCAAGGTTTCCAAAATCAACAGTCTCCACGTTTAACCAGATGGAGTTCAAGACCAAGGCTGTTGAGCAATTCAAACACTTTTCCCAGTTGGGCTGTTGATTTGCCCTTTTCAAGCTCTATAATGAATTTTCTGCCGACATCAGCGAACTCGGAAATCTCTTTTTGCGTCAGTTTGAGCTGTTTACGCTCTTTGAGAAGATATTGTCCCAATTCTACAGGACTGTTAACTCTGATTGAAGATTTCAATATGACTCACCCCCACGAAAAAGTATCGGATCAGATACTTTTAACAGGCATACAAATGAAATGCAAGAAAAAGTTGCCGTTCAGAAACTTTCTGGAATTACAACGCTACATTATCCATCACCGCCTCCACCTTTGCGGCAATATCATTTATGGAATGGAAAAGGATTCACAGCCGGACAACCATTTCAGGCGAGATATTGTATTTTTTCATGCGATACTGAAGCGTGGACCGGGGAACATCCAGCAGCCGGGCCGCCCCGTTTTTACCGCCGATAATCCCCTTGCATTGAATCAGAGCCCGCGCTATGGCCTGTTTTTCAGAATCGGCAAGGGTTTGAAGTGTTTTGTTGTTTTCCATCTCTTGCTCCGGCATCTGGAGCATGCTTTCAATATCTGTCGAATGCACATCTTCCCCCGGCTTAAGAATGATCATCCGCTTGATAAAATTCTTCAGTTCCCTGACATTTCCGGGCCAGTGATAGGCATTCAGAAGATCAAGAGTAGCACGGGAATAAACCGGCGGCGGCTGGTGAAACTGACTGCATACTTTTTCAGTGATCTTTTCGATCAACAGGGGAATCTCTACGGCCCTTTCCCGAAGAGGAGGTACATGGATCTGTATGATATTGAGCCGATAGTACAGATCATTTCGCAATCTTCCCTGTTGAATACTTTCCAGCGGATCCCTGTTTGTGGCTGAAATCAGGCGGAAATTAGCATTGATGGAGCGACTGTCCCCCACCCGCTCAAACCGATTCTCCTGAAGCACTTGCAGCAGTTTTACCTGTTGGCTCTGGGGAAGTTCACCTACCTCATCAAGAAAAATGGTTCCCCGTTCCGCCATCTCGAACCGTCCGACCCGGGAGGTGTCGGCCCCGGTGAACGCTCCCCGGGCATGCCCGAACAATTCGCTTTCGAAAAGCGTTGGCGTCAATGCCGGGCAATTGACTTTGACAAACATATGGTCTTTACGGGGGCTGGCATAATGAATAAACCGGGCCAGAAAATCCTTTCCGGTCCCGGTTTCGCCGGTGATGAAAACCGGTGCATCCACCTTTGCCACCCGTTTGACCATCCCCATGATCTCGGTCATCTGCAAAGAGGCATAGCAGAAATCATCCAATCTATAAGTTTCGACACTGCCCATCAGATAGTGCTTTTCCCGCTCCAGACTCCGTTTCTCATCCCGCAACCTGTTATAGGCAATCAGATTGTCCACAGCGATGGAGACCTGCCTGGAAACTTCCGTGAGCAGGTCGGACAGTTTGGACAGATTTTCCGGGGTTTGCCTGAATGAAAAATGAAGGGTGCCAAATACCTGATCCCGCATGATCAAAGGAAATGCCATGGTGGAACTCAAGCCTGCCGCCACCATCTGGCCAATGGAAAATTTATCCCTGTAACGGGATAAATCATCGATGATCACCGGCCTTTTGGATTCTATGGCTCACAGGGAAAATGTTTTTTCAAAGCGGTGGTCAAGGCAGAAAAAAAATCCTGATTGGTTGTTTTGGTGATCAGGGCGTTGGTGATTTCCAGAAGAATCTGGTGCCGGGTTTCAAGGTTCCACTTCATGTTTCCTCCGAATCTTTGTTTGGATTTGTCAGTCTGTATATCATCTGCATTGTTCAAGTAAACCGGAAGCCGGGACAAAAATCAAGCCCAATATTGGGCACAAAAACGAATATTGGGCACCAAACCTGGCTTCGATATATACCGCAAAAGAATACATACTATAAAATCAATACATTATAAAACAAATTTCATTGGCACTTTCTTTGCAGTATATTTTGATCAAATGGCAATTTATTGCACATACACTTGAATAGAAGTAACCGAAACCAGAGGAGAAGGAAAAATGATTCAATTTCTGATTCACGAAGCCGCCGACAGCGTCGGGGTTGCCACCGTCGATATCAAGGCCGGTGAAGGAGTAAAAGGTCTTTATATGGACTCACAAAACCCTGTGGAGGTTGTCGCTCTCGATGATATTCCATTGGGACATAAATTGGCAATGAAAGACCACAAGATTGATGAAGCCGTCATTAAATACGGGTTTGACATTGGAAGAGTCGTTGCCGATATCAAACAAGGTGGTCATGTTCATATACAGAATTTGAAAACAAGGAGGTGGTAATCATGGGTAATCCTACAGTAATGGCATACAAAAGGGAAAACGGCCGCGTCGGAATTCGGAACCATGTGGTCATCCTACCTCTGGATGATCTGAGCAATGCCGCCAGTGAAAATGTGGCCCACAACATCAAGGGCTGCAAAGCCCTGCCGCATGCCTATGGCCGGCTTCAGTTCGGCGAAGACCTGGAACTGTTTTTTCGGACCCTCATCGGTACCGGCGCCAATCCCAATGTGGCTGCGGTGGTGGTAATCGGAATCGAACCGGAATGGACCAACCGCATTGTCGAAGGCATCGCAAAAACAGGCAAACCCGTGACCGGTTTTGCCATAGAGCGGCATGGTGATATCAAGACCGTTGAAATGGCTTCATGGAAAGCCAAGGAATATATGCACTGGGCCAGCGAGCTGAAAAGAGAACCATGCGATCTGAGTGACATCTGGGTGTCCACCAAATGCGGTGAATCCGACACCACCTCCGGTTTGGCATCCAATCCCACCGTGGGCAATGCATTTGAAAAATTGGTTAACATGGGCGGTACATGCTCCTTTGGAGAAACTAGTGAAATCACAGGGGCGGAAGACACCGTGAAACAACGGGCCAAAACCCCGGAAGCCGCTGAACAGTTCATGTATTTCTTTGACCGGTATGCGGCCATGATTGACCGAAACAAAACCAATGACCTCTCCGGGAGCCAGCCCACCAAGGGAAATATTGCCGGCGGATTGACCACCATTGAAGAAAAAGCTTTCGGCAATGTCCAGAAAATCGGCAAGACCATCAATTATGAAGGCGCCCTGGACAAAGCAGTCACACCAACCGGTCCCGGGCTGTGGTACATGGATTCTTCCAGCGCTGCAGCCGAAGCTGTTACCCTGTGGGCAGCCGCCGGATTTGTTGCCCATCTTTTTCCCACAGGACAGGGTAACATCATCGGCAACCCCATCGAACCGGTGATCAAATTAACGGCCAATCCGCGCACAGCCGGTGACATGTCCGAGCACATAGACTATGATTGTTCCGCCATCCTGCGGGGAGAAATGACCCTGGACGAATCCGGGGACAATCTGATCCAACTGCTGATCCGCACCTGCAACGGCCGGCTGACCGCCCAGGAGGTGCTGGGCCATGAAGAATATGTATTGACCAAACTGTACGAAAGCGCCTGATCGGAACAATGACATAAACACCAACAACCAAAAAGGGAGGGTCAAATTGTGAGCGAACAGTCCAATGACAGGTATTCAACCAGTGAGCGTGTCAATCTAATCGTGTTTGCCGTTTCCCTGGCCCTCTATCTCATAAATATTTTCCTGGGGAAGGCTTCGGTCCATTGGGGCTGGACCATATTCCACCTGGGAAACATCGGCGAATTTCTACTGCTGCTGATTGCCTCGATATCGTTTATCATTGCCGCGCTTCACCGTGAGGCCGAAATGAATAAAAATAAAGCGTAACCAACCTTTTTTACCAGGGAGGACAGCCATGTCTGAAAAAAATCACCAAGAGAACATTGACCAGCATCTTGACAGTATGGACCGCAGACGGTTCATGGAATTGACTGCCAAATTCGGCTTCACCGCCGCCGCCATCGCCATGACTACGGGGATTATCGGTTCCCGTGAGGCCCATGCTGAAAAGGTCAGCAATGAAGAAAAAGAACGGAAAGCCGCGGCCAAACACACAATGAACCTGGCTACCGCCTATATTATGGGGGCTTCCAGGACCTATCCCATCATGCAGCTGGACATGAAGGAAAACATCCAGAACTTTACCAACGGCCAGGTCTATGTCAAACTCGCCCCGGCAGGCCAGTTGGGTGCGGGCAGCGCCCTGGTCCAGAAAGTTCAGTCCGGCACCATCCAGGCGGCCCAGCACTCCCTTGCCAACTTCGCCCCCTTTGCCTCGGCCGCTGACTTGATCAACATCCCCTACTGGTGCGGTGAAAACCAGAAATTTGTCAATCTGGTGACCTCCGATGCCTGGAAAAACGAACTCAACCCCAAAATAGAAGCCAAAGGGTTCAAAGCCCTCTGGTATGTGGTCATTGATCCCCGGGTGGTGGCCTTGAGAAAAGGGGTCAAAGGGCCGGTGAAAACACCGAAACAGATGGAAGGTTTGAAATTCCGGGTACCGGGATCCAAAATTCTCCAGCAGTTTTACCAGTTGCTGGGAGCCAATCCGACCCCCATCGCCTGGGGAGAGACCTCTTCCGCCATCAAACAGGGTGTGGCAGATGCGTTGGATCCTTCCGTGGAAGCATTGCTGATTTTCGGATTCAAGGAAGTCCTTTCCAGCATCACTTTTAACGGGGCGGTACCGGATTCCCAGATCTATTCCTGCAACCTTGAATGGTTCAACAGTCTGTCTTTGGATATCCGGGATGGTATCGACTATGCCAGCGCGGTCACCATGCGCCAGAATCTGGCCAAGGTCCCTGCGGCCAGGGCTTATGCCATGGCGGAACTGGGCAAGGTCGGGGTTGAATTCTATGTCCCCACGCCCGAAGAAAAACAGCAATGGATCGATGCGGCCGGCGCCCAGCTCCCGGCCTGGGACGACATTAAAAAGGAGCTGATCGGATCTTTGTCCAAATTCGATGAGCTTGCCGAAGCCGCCAACACTTACAGCGGTTATTATGTGGACGACGTCAAAGCCTGATTTTTTTGAAACACCGGTGTTTCATCCATGCCCGGGCAACGCTTATTTCCTTGCGGCCGGGCATGGATCACCTCCCTGATGCATATACCCGGAAGGCCCGGATAAATGACAGGGGATTTCGAACAGCAACCACGTTGTTCAGGAGTGATGTATGAATTTTAAATCCATTTTATCCAACCTCAATCAAAACGGGGAGCGTTATCTGACCCTGCCGTTGTATACCCTGGTGGTGATCGCCATATTCATGGAGGTATTCCGCCGTTTTTTTCTTTCCTATTCATCCATCTGGTCTGAAGAGATCGCCCGCTATGCCTTTATCTACATCACCTGGATCGGGGCTGCGGCCGCCATCCGGGAACGTGCCCACATCCGCATCGATGTGTTTCTGCCGCTGCTGCCCGATAAAGGGAAAGCGGTTGTATTCATTTTCGGCGATATCATCACCCTGATCCTTTCCTGCATCGCATTGTACTGGTCCATTGAACCGGTCCTGACATCCATTCACTTCGGATCGGTGACCCATGGCCTCAGAATCAGCCAGGCCTGGTTTCTAATGGCGGTCCCCCTGGGGTTCAGCATGATCATTTTGCGGCTGATTCAGTCCATGAAACGGGATATCAGTGATCTGAAAGCGGGACGACCCATTTTCGTAGGCAAAAAACTGTTTGATTGATGAATCTCATAAAAAATTAGGACATAGCCATGTATCAACATTTGATGAGTACCACAGAACTGACCCTTGGCTGGGGTTTTTACGGACCGCTCATAGGAATGGTCATATTGATCCTCCTGGGGGTCAGGATCTGGGCAGTGATCGGCCTTGGGTCCGTGATCATGCTGATGACCACGGAAGTGCTGCCACCGGCTTTGCTGGGAGAGGCGCTTTTTGACGGCGTTGATTCCTTTGCGCTGATTGCCGTTCCTTTGTTTATTTTAACCGGTGATGTCCTGGTCCGTACCGGGTTGTCAAACAAACTGCTGGATGTGGCCGTTGCCACCATGGGCTGGCAGCGGGCCGGACTGGGAACTTCCGCGGTTTTAGGGTGCGGGTTTTTTGCCTGTATCTCCGGATCGGATGCAGCAGATGCCGCCGCCATCGGCCGCATCACCATCGACCGCCTGGAAAAACAGGGATATCCCAGGGCCTATGCCGCCGCACTGATTGCGGCCGGGGCCTGTACCGGTATCCTGATTCCACCGTCCATCTCGTATATCATCATCGGGATGATTCTGGGCATCTCTGCGTCCACCCTTTTCCTGGCTGCAGCGGTTCCGGGTGTGCTGATCCTTTTGTCGGTCATGGCCACCAACTTTATTGTCAACCGGGTCAAGGGATATGAAGATTCCAGGAGCAAATTTAATGTGCACAGCTGGCTGAAAACCGTTTATGACGCCCGGTTTGCTCTGGCAATCCCTTTCGTTATCCTGGGCGGGATCTATTCCGGTCTTTTCACTCCCACGGAATCCGCATCCGTGGCGGTCATGATCACACTGATCGTGGGGTTTGCCCAAAAGACCATCCGGCTTTCAGACGTGCCCAATATGCTGGAAACATCGGCCAAGGTCAGCGGTGTGATTGTTCCCATCATTGCCATGTCTCTGCCTTTTGCCCAGACACTGGCATCCCTGGATGTTCCGCAGTTCTTTGTTCATTCCATGACATCGTTAACCGACAACAGATACTTGATCATGCTCAGCATGGTGGCCATTTTGATGATTGCAGGTTGCGTCATGGAAACCACACCCAATATCGTCATCCTGGCACCAATTCTGCTGCCGCTGGCCCAGGAGATCGGCATGAACGACATCCATTTCTGTATCTTCATGATCACTTCTCTTGGGATCGGGTTCATCACCCCGCCTCTGGGGTTGAACCTGTTTGTGGTTTCCGGTGTTTCCGGTGCACCGGTATTGTCCATTTCACGGCATGCCATCTACTTTGTCATGTGCATGCTGTTGGCTGTGATGCTGATCATGCTGATACCGGCTATCTCGCTGTGGCTCTTGTAGCTGTGAACTAAAAATAACAACATATGTTAGTCAACCGTAAAAAACGCAACGTAAATTGAGGAGAAAAAAAGTGAGTGTGACATATTTGAAAAAGGCCACCAAAACGGCTGAAACCGATGAAGGCAAAACCCAGGAAATCGTATTGAACATGCTCAATGATATCCGGGCAAATGGCGAAGAAGCGATCAAAAAATATGCAGAAAAACTGGATAAATGGACCGGGGAGTTCATTGTCAAGCAGGATGAGATCGACAAGGCCGCCGGCATGCTCAACGAGCAGACCAAAAAGGACATTCAGTTTGCCTATGAGCAGGTATATGAATTTGCCGTCCAGCAGCGCAAAAGCATGCTGGAGTTTGAAACCGAACTCTACCCGGGCGTCATCGCCGGCCAGAGGCTGATACCTGTGAATGCCGCAGGATGTTATGTCCCCGGGGGCCGGTTTGCCCATGCCGCCTCCGCCCTTATGAGCATTGCTACAGCCAGGGCTGCCGGGGTCCCGTTTGTGGTTGCCTGCTCCCCTTCACACCACGGGGGCGGTATCCACCCTTCCATCCTCTATGCCATGGCCGTGGCCAAGCCGGACGTGATCATGACTTTGGGCGGGGTCCAGGCGATCGCTGCCATGACCTTCGGTATTTTCACCGGCAAACCTGCGGATATCATCGTGGGACCGGGGAACAAATTTGTGGCGGAAGCCAAACGGATATTGTTCGGCGAGGTGGGCATTGATGTGTTTGCCGGTCCTTCGGAAATACTGGTTATTGCCGATGACACCGCTGATCCGGAAATCGTAGCAGTCGATCTGGTGGGACAGGCCGAGCATGGATATGACTCTCCCGCTATCCTGATCACCACCTCTGAATCGCTGGCAAAAAAAGTGATGGAACTGATGCCCCAAGTCATAGAAGATCTTCCCGAACCCGAAGTCACCCGGTCATCCTGGGCGGATTACGGCGAAGTGATCCTGGTGTCGAACCGGGAAGAAGCGGTCCTGGTCAACGATGAATATGCGCCGGAGCATCTGGAAATCCATGCCGCAGATCTGGACTGGTGGTTGAAAACGTTGACCAATTACGGGTCATTGTTTCTGGGCGAAGAGACCACCGTGGCCTACGGAGATAAGACATCCGGCCCCAACCATATTCTGCCCACCAAAAAGGCGGCCCGGTATTCCGGGGGCTTGAATGCCGGCAAGTTTATCAAAACATTGACCTACCAGCGCCTCACCCGTGAGGCAAACCGGCAGATCGGACCGGTATCGGCCCGGATTTCCCGACTGGAAGGTATGGAGGGACATGCCAGGACTTCCGACATCCGGATGAAGAAATTTTTTCCGGGAGAAACCTTTGACCTGACCGGAGATTGAAACCCATGAAACGTATTGACCAATTATTTGATATCAGCGGCCATGTAGCACTGGTGACCGGGGGCAGCTCCGGTATCGGCCGGGCCATTGCATTCTGTCTGGCTGAAGCGGGTGCTGCTGTGATTCATGTGGCCCTACCCAGTGAAGAAACGGCCTTGAAAGAGGCAGTGGTTGATGTTGAACGCCTCAAACGCAAATCCGCGTATCTGACCTGCGATGTGTCCGACATGGATGCGCTGGCAAAGATGGCCGAAAAGTCATCATCCTTTTTCGGCCCCCCGGACATCCTTGTCAATGCCGCCGGTATCCCCCCGGACATCCTTGTCAATGCCGCCGGTATCAACCTGCGCCAGACTTGGGATGAAATCAGTTCCGACACCTGGGACCGGCACCTGGATATCAATCTGAAGGCCCCGTTTTTTCTGGCCCGCCACCTGGTTCCCGGGATGCAGAAAAACGGCTGGGGCAAAATCATCAATATTGCCTCCCTTCAGTCAGAAAGAGCATTCCCCAACAGTGTCCCCTATGGCGCGTCCAAAGGCGGTGTGATGCAGCTGACCCGGGCCATGGCCGAGGCCTGGTCCAAAGACGGCAGCGGCATCACCTGCAACGCCATCGGCCCCGGCTTTTTCAAAACCGGGCTGACATCTGTACTGTACGATCAGAAAGAGGTGATTGATGCGCTGGCACGGCAGACCATCATCGGCCGGAACGGTGAGCTGGATGATTTAAAAGGGGTATCCATCTTTCTGGCATCCCCGGCATCAGATTACATTACCGGGCAGACCATTTATTTGGATGGGGGCTGGACAGCCAAGTAAATCCCGTGATGACATGAAACTACAAGCCGGTTGCCCCGGATTCATTCCGGGGCAACCTTGTCACAAACATATTTAAACACCTTTTTTTCTGTCCGGCATGGGACATCCTTCATTTATCAACAGCCACTGGCATCATGTATCTCAGTGGAATAGGAAAGTAAAAAATCATGAAAGCACTTGTCTACACTGACACCAATGAAATTGTCTACCGTGATGAACCGGCGCCCATATTTGAACAGGGCGATGTCCTATTTAAGGTTGAGGCCACGGGTATCTGCGGGTCGGACATGCATGCTTACCACGGAAAAGATCCACGCCGGGTTCCGCCTTTGATCCTGGGCCATGAAGTGGCCGGTACCATTGCCTCCGGCCCCCATGAAGGCATCCGTGCTGTGATAAACCCGTTGATTACCTGCGGCACCTGTGAATATTGTGATACCGGATTATCCAACCTCTGTGCCCAGCGGGAGCTGATCGGGATGCGCCTTCCAGGCGCCTATGCCGAATATACCAAAATTCCCGGCCGAAACCTGATCCCGATTCCCCACCAACTGGGCTTTACCAAGGCCAGCTTAGCAGAACCTACAGCCACCGCCCTGCACGCGTTGAACCTGGCCAGGATGAAATCCTTTCGTCCTCTGGCCGAACTCAAGGTACTGATAATCGGTGGCGGTGCCATCGGCATGCTCACCGCCTTGCTGCTCAAAGGGTATGGGTGTAGGGATATCCTCCTGGCCGAAACCAATGATCTTCGGGGAAAATCTGCAGCCGAGCATACCGGATGCCGGGTGTTCAACCCGATCACCGATACATTGGAGGGTCCTGACAGTTATGACCTGGTGCTGGACTGTGTGGGGGGTGAAAAAACACGGAACCTGTCAGTAACCGCTGCTAAGCCTGGCGGCATATTTGTTCATATCGGTCTGATGGATTCTCTGGGCGGCCTGGATATTCGAAAGATCACCCTGTCTGAAATCACCCTGATCGGCGTATACTGCTATACTGCCGCAGATGTCAGGGCTGCGGTGAAAGCCATTGACACCGGACTGGTGGGGGATCTGACCTGGGTGGAAACCCGGCCTCTATCCCAGGGTGCCAAAGCGTTTCTAGACTTAGATAACGGGTTGACTGCCGCAGCAAAAATCGTGCTGCTGCCTGACAGCTGACAAAGAATTATAGCAACCCGTCGCCGGAACGGTTCCAGCCCATTGATTCTTCCAACTGGTGACTCTTCTGGTGGATTTAGGCATGCCCTCATTTTCACACCAGATGCAGCCAGGCAGAAAAGGATAATGCGGATAATAGCGTAGACACGGAAATAGCAGTGGCAGCGAATTCCACATCCCCGTTCATTTCCACGGCCATGACATAGCTGACGGTCGCTGACGGCGTAGCTAGCAGGATCAGTCCGGGCAGGTACAGGTCCGCAGGCAGGTCCCACATGGCGTAAAACATAAGCC
>JAIVHE010000574.1 GCA_020201255.1 Desulfobacteraceae bacterium | reverse complement strand
ATTCGGCGGTGCACAGCTTTTCCACATATTTTTTGCGCACTTCTTCGTTGCCGTATTTGTAGATGGTGTATCCGCATCCAAGCATCTGCATGTTCACCTGAACCCGCAGAGACGAGGAGACCCGGGCCAGTTCCTCGGTGATGATCATGGCGGCCAGGAACCCGTTCTCCATACCTTCTCCACCGTATTCTTCGGGGATCACCGTACCGAAACATCCCAGGTCTCTGCCCAGGGGCCGCATGGCTTCGTCAATGGGCAGGTAGTGGTTTGCATCCCATTCATCCGCATAGGGTTCGATCTGTTTTTTGGCAAAATTTCTGATTTCCTTTTGAATCATCTGAAGGTCTTTGGGCAGTGTAAAATCCATGGTTTCTCCTTACAATTAAATGTTTAAAAATGATGGGGCGTTGGTGTACAATGGGTGACGGACTCGGGCTGTCCCATGGCCCAAGAAAAGGCCCGGGCCGCATCCGTCAATAAGGTGATGCAATGGGAAAAATGGTGTTTGTCCCGGGTCCGGATCTCCGGGACAGCCAGACTCAGGCTGGCCAGAATCCTTCCATTATAGTCAAACACCGGCGCGCTCACAGAGCCGATGCCGGGGGTACGTTCCCCCAGGCTCACGGCATAACCCCGGGTTTTGATTTTTGCAAGTTCCGCTGCCAGTGCGTCCGGGTCCACAATGGTGGCCTCTGTCACAGGTGCGGGCGTGACGGCGGCAAAATATTCCTTTTGAAACCTGTCACTGGAAAACGCCAGCAGACATTTGGCAGATGCCCCGGCAAACAGCGGGGACTGGTTGCCGATGGGCATACCGGCCTTGAGTGCCCGGTTGGACTCAATGGTGTCGATGCAGATACGCAGATGGCCCTGGATGATGTTCAGGTAAACGGTTTCACAGGTTTTCCGGGCTACCTTTTCCATGAACTGTCTTCCCGTACCGGTAAGGTTGTTGGTGTTGTTCAGGTTTTCCAAAAACCGGTAAAAAATATTGCCCGCAACATACTGCCGGGTTCTGGTGTCCTGGCGCACAAACCCGTAGGATTTAAGGACCGAAAGTATCCGCTGCACCGTTGCCGGGCTGAATCCCAGTTCGCCGGACAACTCTCTGGTTCCCCAGCCGGCCTTGTCATCCTGGAATTTGAGCAGGATTTCCAGGGCTTTTTCAATGGCATTGTGTTTTCCGGACGGTGCTTTTTTTGTCATGGTCATGTTTGTTCTATATTTCAAAACGTTGTTTCATATAACGATGTAGCTAACCAAAAAACAACCCCTTTTGTCAAGAAAAAATGTGATTAAAAATATGATTAAAAAATTGCTTGACAAAGGGGTTTCATTCTTTCTATTTTACAGAAAATAAAACAGTGTATTATGATGTGAAACAATATAAGAAAATAAAAAATTACAAAATTTCAGAAGGTTATGCGTAGAATAAGTGATACAAACAGATGAAAGGGCAAAAAATAAGGCAAAAAAACAAGGCAAAGCGCCGGAAGATAAAATTTCCGCGCTTTGCCCTGAAAAATTATTCGATAACCACCATGACCTGGCTGGTGGCCACTTTGTCATCTACGGCTACATTCACCTCTTTGACTGTGCCGTCAGCCGTTGCCACGATGGGGTTTTCCATTTTCATGGCTTCCAGAATAACCAGTTCCTGGCCTTCCACAACCGCATCTCCGGGTTCGACCATAACATCGATGATGGTGCCGGGCATGGGGGATAAAATTTCAGTGCTCATCCAATTCTCCTTTGTTTTTTTTGTTAAAATTATTCATAATACCCTTCACCGGTTGTTTGG
>JAIVHE010000264.1 GCA_020201255.1 Desulfobacteraceae bacterium | reverse complement strand
CCCGGCAGATTAATGGTTTCCGCCAGATCTTCGGGTATCATTTCCAGGGTGATGACACGGGTTTCGCCCTGGGTCTGCTGCACCTGACGGGACTGCTGCTCCGCCAGCTCCGCTTTCTCGGCCATAATTTTCCGGCCCACGGGCAGAATGACAAACAAAACAACAAGAACCACTGTAACAAAGGGAATGCTGTGCCAGACAAAGCGCAGCAACTTCTGCTTCCATGCTTTCCAGGGCCGGGAGGTGGGTTCCATGAAACCAATCCTTATCAAGATGTATAAAAATTATAATAATAGGAACCATTTAGATAATTTCAAGGGCTGATTCAGGCCCTGGATATTTGCTATAATGGATTGTGTGTCACAAGGACCTTGACCTTGAGCCCCCGGTGGTGTCCTGTGAACGGACCGTCAGAGCCGGAGGGGGCCTGGTAAAATATGCCGGGATGCTTACCGTCAGAAATTGGTTCGCTGTATTTTATTATTCATATGGAAGCAGGCCCCCGGAGGATCTCGGGCCGGGCACAGGACACCACCGGGGGCGGCATTCAGCCTCAACACCCCCAAGCTGTCTGATCAGGCCAGAAATTCGGCAATGGAAACAGTACGGTCTCCCAGCAGGTTGACATAACTGGCCATTTCATTGTCATACCATCCATATATCACTGCCTGGGTAACCTGGATACTGCCCACATGGTCCTGGATGGTTTCCAGGATTTCTTTGTCAATACCCCGCATATGCGCCAGGTTGATATTGATAGCCCCGGTGCGGGTATGGGTTTCATGGCCCTCGATGACAACCGCAGCCCGGGGGGTGCCGATGATATCGGAAGATACGTTCTGGTTTTTTATTCAATTCCTCCTGGAAATTCATGACCAGGATGATCAAAGAACCGGTGGATGTGGGAATACGCACGGATTCTGCGATGAATCCAATGGTAGCCATCTCCGGAATCACCAGCTGCAGTGTCTTTGCAGCCCCGGTGGTGGTCAGAATGATATTGTTCATGATGGAGCGGTTTTTCCGCAGATCCTTGGCCCCTGCCTTGGGCAGCCGGTCCAATACCTGCTGGGACCCTGTGGCAGCATGCACCGTGGCCATGGAAGCCGACAATACCCGTTCAATACCAAAATAATCCAATAAGGGTTTGATCATGTGGGCCAGGCAGGTGGTGGTGCAGGATGCATTGGAAATGACATCATGGCGCACCGGATCATAGTCTTTGTCATTGATGCCCATCACGGTGGTGACACAGTCTTTAGGCATGGATGCACCCTGCTTCAATTTAAAGGGGGCCGAGGCGATCACTTTGGCTGCCCCTGCCTCCAGATGGCCCCGGATGGCGCCTGAAGGGTTGTCGGCCGTTTGGTTGGGATCCAGAAACTGGCCGGTGGTATCCACCACGATGTCCACCTTGTTTTGTGCCCATTGGATATCTTTGGGATTGCGGTATTGCCGTAAAATTTTTACCGGGATACCATTGACCCGCAGGCAGGCATCTGTCTCGTTCACATCCGTGATCACGGGTTCTGCCTGGAACCCGTTGAGAAAGGCCGCCAAATGGCCGTATGTGGAGTCCGGCCTGCCAAAAGGCAGGTTTTTTCCGTTTCACTGCACACCAGGTTTTCACATCCCACCACACAGGTTTTACCAAGATTATATGCTACCACTGCTGCATGGGAGGTCAACCCCCCTTTTGCGGTCAATATGCCATCGGCCGCATCGATTTCCAGGATATCATCAGGTACGGTGTCGTTGCGCAGCAAAATCAGGCAGGCGTCCGGATCCTGGCGGCGGAATGCATCGATTTCCTTTAGGGTAAACACGATACGCCCGCTCATGGCACCACCGGAAACCCCGGTGCCCTGCCCGAGAAACGCTTCTCTCATCCGGGTGTCATCCGCTGTAAACTCGGGTTGTTTTTTGCGGTCTCCCAAAGAAAGATCCCGGGCCTGGAGAATAAAAAGGTCTTCAGGCTCCGATCCTTCAAAGGTAAATTCCATTTCCTGGGGGTTCCAGCCCCGTTTATAGATAAGCCTCTGGATAACCGTTCTCAACTGCTCATATACCCGGGGAAAAGCTTTTTCCAGGCTGATCTTTGTATCCCGCCTTTCCAGTTCCCGCTGCATTTCCGATATGGGAAGGGTCCTTACCAGGCCGGCCACCACATCTTCTCCCTGGTTTCCGATGGTGAAATCCCCCCACAGCCTGATGGCATCTCCCGGCAGTTTGGGGCTGTGGCTGAAAGCCACACCTGATCCGGACTGACGGGACAGGTTGCCAAAGATCATGGACTGGACGGTGACGGCTGTTCCCCAGTCATCGGATATCCCCATGATCCGCCTGTAATCAATGGCCCGTTGGGAATTCCAGGAGGAAAAAACCTTGTGGATGGCCAAAAAAAGCTGGTCCATGGGAGATTCCACAATATCAATGCCGGCCCGCAGCAGATGATTTTTATAGGCCAGGGCAACCTGCTTCATCTGGGAGCCTGTGAAATGGCGTTTGAAATTGATCCCTGCCTCTTTTTTATGGACAGCAATGATCTGGTCGAATTCATCCCTGTGTATACCAAAGGTCATGCCGTACTGCTGGAGAAAACGCCTGTAACTGTCCCAGGCAAACCAGGGATTGCCTGTTTTTTTTGCAATGGCCGCTGCAATCTCTTCATTGATGCCCACATTCAAAAAAGAATCCATCATACCGGGCTGGGAAATGGATGAACCGCTGCGAACCGACAACAGCAGCGGTTTTTTGGGATCACCACAAGACAATCCGGTCTGCTTTTCCAGGCGGGAGAGCATGGTTGCCACAAGTTGTTTGAAATTTACGGAAGCCGGGGTATAGGTGTCTATAAGGTCCAGGCACCGAAACACTTCCGTGGTGATGATGAATCCGTCAGGAACCTTTACACCCAAGTGCTTGAGCCGCATCAGATTCCAGCCCTTGTTTCCCAGAAAAATGATGTTCTGGTTCATAAGCTGTTCGTCCCCGATGGGGGTAACCGCACATTTTGGATCATAGTTGAGCAGTACACTCAATTCATCCTGGGATAATTTTTCAGACTGGCGAAACAGGGTATGCAGAATCCGGTTCAAAAAAACATCCAGCTGTTGCAGGCCCAGGGACGTTGCAATGCGGTCCCTGAAAAAGATATCCGCAGCCCGCTGGTCCAGTTTTTTGGCCATTTTTTCATCCAAATGGTCCTGGTCCGGTATGTTTTTGGGCAGATATTTTCTTTGGATCTTATCTTTTCCGATGCGGGCCTCTATCTGCTGCAGGTTGGCTGAATGGATGTTATGGAAATAATCATTGATAACATCTGCCACGGCCCGGACAAATCCCTTGAAGATGTCCAGATACTGGGTAAAAGAACAGGT
>JAIVHE010000263.1 GCA_020201255.1 Desulfobacteraceae bacterium | reverse complement strand
GGCAGGGACAATGTATTGCGTAAAGTTACGATCCGGTCATTGTAGGGATAAATACCCATCCACACTGCTCCCAGTCCGATTGCCTGAGCCGCCAGCAGTAAATTCTCGGAGGCAATGGAACAGTCCAGCTTGAGGTTTCGCATTTGTTCTTCATTGTTATAGCCTGCTTCAGTATCGCCAGCGACAACAATCGCCAACGGGGCCGTGCTCAGGGGTTCATGGGTGTTGGAAAGATTTTCAGCCAATTCCTGCAGGATGTTTGTGTCTGTTACAACCCAGAAACGCCAGGGTTGTATGTTTCTGGAAGTCGCGGCTGCCATCGCGGCCCTGAGCAGGGTTTCCACTTTCCCTTCTTCTACTGGCTGACTGGTGAATTTCCTGATACTGGTCCGTTCATGAATCACTGACAGAGCATCTTCGCCCCAGGAATTAATAATCAGACCAGTCATGATAACTGTAACCAATAAGACAACTTTGACGGGCTTTCCTGTTTTATTCCAAATTTCCTTGATGGTTAACGTTTTTCCGATCATGGCTTTGTTCTTCTTTTATTCGACATAAACTACTTTATCCAGGTCTCGCAGAAAATACTTTTTGAAATTCGGATCTGGATAGTACTCGGATATAAATGATTCCTTGTAAACGAAAACAGTAAACTCAAACAAAGCATAGTTGTGATGGATGGTGAAAAAACGTCCAAGGTCATCGTTTATAAAATTGATCAACTTCATAAAGTTACAATAATATGTATTGGTCTGATAGTAATCGACAAAGGAACTGACAAAATTGAACGCTATGCCTTTTCGGGCCATGTAAAATGAATTTTTGATAATCGCTTGTGCGAACCGCTCAAAATCAGGTATTGTGATCTCGCTTCTCTGATGAAAGACACCGCGTCACCTAATCCCATGCCGACATCATGAACCTGAACAACGTCTTCTGCGGCAAAAATCTCCGATATTTTTCGAAACCGGAGTTCTTTGTGCGCCAAAGATTCTGACGATACCGCCATAGGAGTACCTTTATGCTGCCGATACAAGTTCCGATAGATATCCTCTTGCCTGGATCTGGTATTGTTTTGATATGTGATGTTCATATGATTTCCTTTTGCTTTCTGTGTTCAACGTTCTCACACCAAGCCCAAAAACTCTTTGAAGGAACTGATAGGAAATTCAGAACTCCTGACATCATTATGTTAAAAAGGCTAATTATCATCTGAAGTTCCTTTTTTGACGAAAAGAATATAGCACGAGGTCTGGTCGGATGCAAGGAATAAAGAAAAACAAAAGTGACCGAGAAACAAAATTGTCATTTCAATTAGACTTATTTATTGATCCTTATTTCATTTTTGTTTACATATTACCCATAATGCAATAAAGGGTAAACTCGATGACAACCGTTGAAATCAATGCCGGCATTCTCAGGCCTTGTAAGTATGCGCCGAACTGGCTTTGCCCAAGGATGCATCCATCTGTTTCAAAGAATAAGAAAGAGGCTTCATTGCCGATGATGAATCATTTACCAGGAGGAGCTGCATGAAATCTGTCAAAGCTGCTGTAATCCAGGCCTGCCCTGTGCTGTTCGACCGTGACAAAACCGTGGAAAAGGCCTGTAATCTCATTTATCAGGCGAGGAAGGCAGACATTATTCTCCTGCCTGAGGCATTTATCCCGGCCTACCCCAGGGGTCTGGGATTCGGCATGCGGGTGGGCAGCCGGGACGAAAAGGGACGGGACCTGTGGCAACTGTATTTTGACAACAGCCTGGCGGTCCCCGGCCCCCAGGTGACAATTCTGGCCAAAGCAGCCAGGGCAGCACAGGCATATGTATGCATTGGTGTGATCGAGCAGGGCGGGGCATCCGCACCCGGCACCCTGTTTTGTACCATCCTCTATTTCGGCCCGGACGGCACCCTGTTGGGCAAACACCGGAAACTCAAACCCACCGGTTCGGAACGCTTGATCTGGGGGGAAGGGGACGGGTCCACCCTGCCCGTCTTCCAGACAGACATCGGCCGCATCGGCGGTCTTATCTGCTGGGAAAACTACATGCCCCTGGCCCGCATGGCCATGTACGGCCAGGGAGTGGAATTTTATATGGCTCCCACGGCAGACTCCCGGGACAGCTGGCAGGCCACGATGCGGCACATCGCCCTGGAAGGCCGCTGCTATGTCCTGGGCTGCAACCAGTACGTGGAGAAGGCAGACTACCCAAAGGACCTTATATGCAGAGAAGAGCTGGAAGCACAACCCGATATCATGTGCCGGGGCGGCTCCGTCATCATCTCCCCCATGGGCGATGTCCTGGCAGGCCCTCTGTTGGACCGGGAAGACATCCTTTACGCAGACCTGGACCGGGATGACATCACCCGGGCCAAGCTGGACTTTGACGTGACCGGCCACTATGCCCGGCCAGATATTTTTACCCTGAATGTCAACACGGCACCACAGGCAAGTGTGCAATTCAAACTTATATAATCGAACCTGACCGATAATCTACTCAGTGGATGGTATATTTGCCAGGAGATCAGGCAGCTCATCCCAGAGAAAAAATGTTTACCAGGAGACTGAATATGTCTGATACGCTGTTTGCAACCTTGATCGAAAAAATCGAAAATGCCGGGGGAAAACCCCACATTCATGTGCCGGATGACTGGATGCAGGGCCGCACGGTTTATGGTGGACTGGTCGCTGCCCTGGCC
>JAIVHE010000573.1 GCA_020201255.1 Desulfobacteraceae bacterium | reverse complement strand
AACCGGACATTCCGCCCGGCTGATCACCCGGTCCGTGGTGGAGCCAACCAGAAATTTTTCCAGCAGGCTGTGGCCCCGAACCCCCAGTACAATAAGGTCCACCTTGTTTTTTTGAGCAAAGCGCAGCAGTTCCTGGTAGGGTTCACCTTCCAGAACTGCGGTGACCGGTGTGCACCAATGGGTGCAGTCTTCGGGCACCATGCGGGCCAGCTGCCGTTCCAGTCTGCGCATCAGGGTTTCTTTGCGCTGTCCGTCAGGTTCATTGGCATCTTTTGTGAGCCCCAGATAATCGGACCGGTTCCAGCCCAGATAATCGCCCTCCTGGACCTTGATATAATCTGTGCTGGAAAATTCAACATGTTCCGTGGGTCGTATCACATGGGCAAGAAGCAGTTCTGTTTCAAATTCCTGTGCCAGGCTCAGGCCGTACTGGAAGGCAAGTTGTGAATCCGGAGAAAAATCACATCCCACCAGAATCCGGTTCAACAGTTTTTTCTTATCCCCCGGCAGCACATCCGGCAGGGCATCGCCGTGGAGCACCAGCAACGGGCAGGTGAGCGTTTTTACCAGCCGGTCTGTCACAGAGCCGATCAGAAACCGTTTCACGCCCGATCCCCCATGGGTGGCAGCCACCACCATGTCCATGCTGGATTCCTCGGCAATCCTGGCCAGTTCATCAGCCGGATGCCCGGTGGTCACGATATTCTCACTGTCCACATCCAGGGTTTTGGCCATTTCTTCCAGCCGGAAGGCAGCATCCTGCCGCCGTTCCGCCTCAATCTTTTCAGAGGCGATATATGCCTGGCCTGCAGATGACATCAGCACCATGTTGGACACCACATGGCACAGGGTGAGACCGGCTTCAAACTCTTTTGCCAGGGCCTGGCCGTAGGACAGGGTCAGGTTGGTGAAATCGCTGAAATCAATGGCGCATAAGATTTTTTGGGGTATGATTCTCATGGCAACCTCCTTGTTATTCCTGTTTCATGTTTTTCATCATTTCCTGTGCCTTTTTCATCATTTCATCCATCTGTTCGGTGGAAGGCATCTGTCCCTCAGAAAACTGACCCATATCCGGCATGCCCATGGCCTGCTCCATTGAATCCGCCTCTGTATAGCCTTTGGGTAATTCAAACAGATGGGCCGGCTGTGTGCCTGTTTTGATGTTTTGAACAATGGTGGTAACTTTGCCCACCGGCGGGGGCATCATGCTTTCCGTTTTCAGGGGATACTGCAGTTTTCTGGAAAGCCAGAATTTCATGTGGGCGGACTGTCCGCTTTGTTTATCAATTATGACATCTCCTTCATAGATATCACATGCAAATCCTTCAATGGATTCCGTACCGACTTTTTTCATGTTGTTTTCTTTGGCCCAGGCATGGAAATCCGAAGCCCCGGCCAAGGGATTATCTTTTTCAAGTGTATCCACATCAGACACATGGAATTTTTTTGTGTTCGTAAAAATCTGGTACACATGGGGCCGATTCATGATCGTGATCATGCCCATCATGTCATTGCGGTTCATCCGGTTGTTCTTGAAGTACAGTTTTCCTTTGACATTGCCGGTGTCCATACTGGTGACAACATCTGCTGAAAATTCCTCTGCATGAACGGCATATCCATCAGTAAAGGCAGTTCCGGCATAAAACAACAGAGTAAGGACCAGGGTGACGGCAGTTTTTTGAATCATGGCAATCTCCTTTTTTGGGTATGATGTTGATCTGAAATTACATGGAAACGATTTTATAATGGTTTCCGGGACAATCCCTGGCATGATCGTTGCTATGTGTATTGTTCTGTGATGGGCAAATCATTGCCAGGGCACTTGCGGCCACATATAGATATTGGTATTGAAAAAATGACCGGCAGGAGGCATGAGATGGTACGAAAAATGAAATTAGGACTACACACCTATACCCTGCATCTCTGGGGCTTAGGCCAGAACTGGGGAATCCAGGCAGATCCCCGGCCCAAAGAGATCGATCTGTTCCAGCTTATGGACATGGCGGTTGACTGGGGGCTGGACGGGCTGCATATCACCGGCTGTGACCTGGAAACCAAAGACGATGTCCGGCTGGCAGCGGTGAAAAAGGCGGCAGCAGACCACGACCTGTACCTGGAATATAATTTTTCCAGAGATGAGGAGTTTGACCCGCGACTCACAGATTCCCTGGAAAAAGGCATCGACATCACCCACAAGATCGGGGGAGACCTGGCCAAATTCAGCCTGGATATCAGACGTCCCCGTCCACTGTACGGTTCCTGCTTTCATCCTCGGGTCATGCGCCAGCTGTGCGATGTCCATGACCGGATTACGGCGATCCTGCCCCTGCTGGAAAAAACCGGAATCAGGCTGGCTGTGGAAAACCATACCGAAACCTTTGCCGATGAGATCCTCTGGGTGATCCAGCAGGTGAACCATCCCCTGGTGGGGGCCTGCGTGGACACGGTGAACTCCATGGGCGTGCTGGAAAACCCGGAAGAGGCCGTGGAGAAGTTGGCGCCTTATGCGTTCTGCGTCCATTTCTGCGACCACAAACTGACCCGGGACCAGTTTGGCATCCGTTTCCACGGCGTGGCCCTGGGGGACGGTGACATTGACTGTTTTAAAACCTATCGGACCATTTGCGATCAGTCCCCCACAGACCGCATCACCTTTGAAATCGAGTGGGACATGGGCGATGATTCCCTGGAAACTGCCCGGGAAAAGGAGATGGCTGCCTGTAAAAAAAGCATTACATATGCCAGGCAGGTGCTGAAAATAGGGTGCCCTGGGTGAGGCTGTCGCCGTGGTATTGTATTTTTGCAGCAAGGTCCTGGGCTTCGAAAAGTTGCTGGGGTGTTAATTTTCTGGCGAAAAGTCCCTGTTTTTGATCCTGTGGGACATCTTGGCCATTTTTATACTACAATTATAAAAACCTGTTTACGGATTTCTTTTTTTTCGGCTTGACCTTCGGGAGAGTTTGTGAAAAGTA
>JAIVHE010000262.1 GCA_020201255.1 Desulfobacteraceae bacterium | reverse complement strand
CAATACTGACGGACCGGCCTTCATACCCGGTGAACTGTTCGGTCACAAAAAACGGCTGGGTCAAAAACCGTTCCAGGCGCCTGGCCCGGTGAACGGTCTGGCGGTCTTCTTTGGACAGCTCTTCAATGCCCAGCATGGAAATAATATCTTTGAGGTTCTCATATTCCGCCAGGTTTTTTCGAATTTCACCGGCAATGCGGTAGTGTTCTTCTCCCACAATATCAGGGGTCAGCATGCTGGAGTTGGACTGAAGCGGATCAACCGCCGGATAAAGGCCTTCCCCCGCTTTTTTCCGGGACAAAACAATGCTGGACGACAAATGGCCGAAGGTGTGGACCGCGGCAGGGTCCGTGAAATCGTCCGCAGGCACATATACTGCCTGCACCGAGGTGATGGACCCGGTGGTGGAGTTGGTGATCCTTTCCTCGAGCTGGGCAAGTTCGGTACCCAGGGTGGGCTGGTATCCCAGCCGTGAGGGCAACCGTCCCAGCAGTCCGGAAACTTCCATGCCTGCCTGGATAAACCGGAAAATATTGTCTATGAGCAAAAAAACATCCTGGTTGAGATCATCCCTGAAATATTCGGCCATGGTCAGGGCGGAATGGCCCACACGAAACCGTGCCCCCGGGGGTTCATTCATCTGTCCGAATACCATGATGGTCTTATCGAGTACACCGGCCTCCTGCATCTCATGGTACAATTCTTCTCCTTCTCTGCATCGTTCCCCAATCCCGCAGAACAGGCTGACCCCTTCATGGATGCCCACCATGTTGTGAATCATCTCCATGATCAGAACGGTTTTTCCGACACCGGCACCGCCGAAAAGCCCGCTTTTACCGCCCTGTTCCAGGGGGGAAAGAATATCTATCACCTTGATACCGGTTTCAAAAATCTTTGTGGATACTTTCTGCTTGTCCATTGACGGCGGAGATCCATGAATGGTCCGAAAGGCTGCATCAGAAACAGGTTCCTTCTTATCAATGGGTTCTCCAAACACATTCAGGGCACGACCCAAAAGTGATTTTGCCACCGGCACCTCAAGGTGGCGCCCGGTATCCCGGATGTCGGATTCCAAAGCAAGTCCCTGGGTACTGGTCAAGGCAATACCGCGGATGGTGTGATCATCTAGATGCAGAATAACCTCAATCTTTATGGCGCCATCTTTGCCGCAGGTCAGCATATTGTGCAAAGGGGGAATATCATCTGAAAATCGGGCATCCACCACATTTCCCCTGATTGAAATGACCATTCCTGTATTCGCATTTGCTCCTGCATTCGCATCTGATGTTGCATTTGCATCTGATCCTGCATTTGCATCTGATCTTGCATTTGCATCTGATGTTGCATTTGCATCTGATGTTGCATCTGATTTTGTATCTGAAGACATCTTTGTTCAGAACCTCTTGTGTCAAATGAATCTTGTGTCAAATTAATCAAATAATTTTCAATTCTGCTGCCATTTACGGCAGGTCAAGAATACGGGCGTTTTCAATGAATACTGTAAACCGGGAGTTGCCTGTGTCTTTTGTCATGATATTTCTCCTTTTTACCTTATAATTTTGTTGCATATATTCCCATTACGGCATTTTTACAAACCATGGTGCTGATGCCGAAATACCGACGATTCAGCATTTTTCCATATATTCTATATCTGCAATATTAGCTTCAATGATCCGATTTTCCTCGTCCGGATCAGTGTTGGTAAGTTCCATTACAAATTTATCCGGATCATTGGTTGATGTGACCGGAATTCCTATAAATGCCGATGGAATGTCCTTCATCTTTACCGTATACGAATGACCGATCTGCCGGTTCATTGTGATAAGCTCATACATTTGCTCTTTGGGTTCTGAGGTCATGACACTATCCTTTGTTGTGTTTGACGGTTATGTTTCATTTCTTTCAAAAAAGGCCATTATCTTGATACTTCTTGATACTTCTTGATACTTGGTACAATTATTATGCCGCACACTGCTGTCATACGGCCAATCCTGCTGTTTTCCGTTATGATATGGTAAAACAATATCGTGAAAAACCAGGGGATTCAATACATGGATTCCTGTAATATGGCCTGTTGAAACATGTACACTGCCTGTAACAGATGAATCGATGGGTTCCCCAAACACATTCAGGGCCCGGCCCAGCAGTGATTATATTTTTTTTGAGTCCATAGGTCAGTGTATCAGGACCTGATAACTTCGATGGGAAACCGTCTAACGGCTTTGTCCGTATTCGCTAAAGGCATTTTTTCCAGGCGGGACTGGGCAGCCAGCATGCGGTCAAAGGGATCCCAGCTGCCGTCTATTCCCATTTTTCAAGTTCATCTTCCGGCAGCGGTTCAAAGAACGTATCCGTTACAGCACCTTCTGCAATACCCGGGGTTCTTTTTGTGATTTTTTTCAACGGCATCAGTTTTGCGTAAGGTTCGCCGGACTTTGAGATGATGATCTCTTCTCCGGATTGAACCCTGAGCAGCAATTTTGAAAAATGGGTTTTTGCATAATGGATATTGACCATTTCCATGAATATCTCCCGCATATTGTGGTCTTATTTTCTTAGTCTGTTTTCAGGCTATGATTTTCAATGCCATCAGTCAAGAGGGATATTCTGTATTTCCATGCCGGGTCCAGTAAAGACGGATCTGGAAATCTTTTTTTCTGAAAGCTCCATGAACGAACACCCTTTACTGTGGTGTCGTAAAGTGCTACCATTTTATCGGGAGTGGTTAATAGGTTTGGAGGTGACGTCATGAATAGTATGACCTATAAAGGGTATTTTGCCAAAATCAACTTTGACGAACGGG
>JAIVHE010000261.1:1263-5616 GCA_020201255.1 Desulfobacteraceae bacterium | reverse complement strand
GTGAAAAAAACAGAAAAAGGCCGTCTCTCGGCCTCCTTTCCATGAGAGAAAGAACGGCAATTCTGGGGGGGAAATTTTTTCTTCGCACCCGGAAAGGAATGGGTACCAGAATCAGAATCGAAATCCCTGTTAAAAACTGCGGGGTATCCATTTTACCGGAGTGTGAAAATTTTTTACAGGAGATTTATGAAACATCAGCCGATTGAAATTGTTATTGCCGATGACCATACCATTGTTCGGCAGGGGTTGAGAAAACTTCTGGAAGAAGAAGAATGCCTGAAAATAACCGGCGAAGCAGTGGATGGCCGGGAAGCTGTTCAGATTGTCCGGAAATTACAGCCGGATATCGTGATCATGGATATTGCCATGCCGGTGCTGAACGGTATTGAAGCTGCCCGGCAGATCAAGCAGTCAAGCCTGAAAACCAAGGTGATCATTCTGTCCATGCACGACCATGCGCGGTATATCAGAGAGCTTTTGAGCATCGGCGTTTCCGGCTATCTCTTAAAGAATGCCGTGAGCTCTGATATTATCAAGGCAATCAAGGCAGCCGTCAAAGGCGAACGCTATTTGAGCCCATCGATTTCCAACCGGGTGATTGATGATTTTGTCAGCATGAACCGGAAAACCTCACAGGATGAATTGTACAATACCCTGACCAACAGGGAAAGAGAAGTCTTTCAGATGATGGTTGAAGGATATCCCACCAAAAAAATTGCTGAAATACTATGCCTGAGTCCCAGCACGGTAAAGTCCCATCGATCCAATATCATGGAAAAGCTAGAAATGGACAATATCTCAAAGCTCATTCAATATGCTATTCATCTCGGGGTGATTGATATACAAATTTGACTATTCTGGAAAATTGATTTTCCCCACAGGCGCGGTTATTTTGAAAATGCCCTGTTTTATCTGATCTTTCAACACCGTTGCGGCTTTAAGGGCTTTCACGCGGTTTGACTGCCGCAACGTAACCGGGATGGGATGGTTCACACCCGCAATCTCTACACTGCCCAGGTCTGCCAGAAAAGCCCCTCCCTTGCACTGGGAAACACAAATGCCGCAATGGAAACAATTGTCTTGATCAAAGTCCACCCCTGTATCAGGGTCTACATGAACCACATTTACAGGGCAGATATCTTCCACACGGCAGGCATCACATTTCAGGCAGTTTGCACGGGTAAATGTAACCGCGTGACCGGCATTTTTCCAGACATCCCCATATGTAATCTCACCGATAGGGATACGGGTGCGGATATCCACAACTTTCAAGGGAATCTGGCTGTCGGTTTTCAGAATATGGGTCAACATTTCCCGGTCCTGACAAAGCCCTGGGCACCATTGATCAACACTTTTGTGCCAATGCCAATGGTTTTGAGTTCAGGATCATTCTCCAAAGGATTTAATTCACCACATCCGCAAAAGGTCATCTCTTCATAATTTCCCCTCATCATCTCCGAGTGAAAAATGGTGGATATGGCTGTTTTCCCGGGATTGACAAATGCCAGGTAATTTTTAAACGCATTTCTTGACGCATGGAGCATGGCATGGGGAATTTGTTTGAGTGTGGTAAAGGATGTCAACCGCCGTCCCTCATCTGTTTCTATTTCCACTTTCACCTGCCTGCCCAGAACAAGATCTTTGAACAGGTCACCGGCCCCATATTTCGGATCAGTTTCACTGGCCTGTGTTCCCAGAACAATCAGGTCAAGAATGCCGATTCTTTCATTGGGGCAGGGCCCTACCTGAGCCGGGACCGTATTGATCCAGACCTTTCGGGCGGTCGTAAAGGTGTCCGGTTCGGCCACCTTGAACGAAAGAACGGCATATGTGCCGCTCATCAAAGCGCTGGTTGCCGTGGTCACCACATCAATATCGCCCAGATCAAATGTTTCACCGCTTCGAACCCGGTCACAAATTTCCTGTGCGGTCAGGATCACCACATCACCGCGGTCTATTTTTTCCTGAATTTCTGAAAAGGTCCTCATTTTGCGGCTTTTTCCTGTTCTTTTATTGCTTTGGCTTTTTCCTTTTCCCGTTTTTTCTCTTCCGCCTCTTTTTCCGCTTTTTCAAACACATCATACCCCAGAAGCGCTTGTGCAACATATGCGGACAGATCTTTCATGACAATATTTGATTCCAGCACACCGATCCCCAATTGAAGGCCCTGATAGCAGAATGGACAGCAGGAAACCAGCTCTTCTGCTCCGGTCTGCTCCGCTTCTTTTATCCTTTGCTGGGCCATGCGGCCCTGGATATCGGGAAACCCGGCTTTCAGCCCGCCGCCTGCACCGCAACACCTTGAATATTCCCTGTTCCTGGGCATCTCCACAAGGGTTAATCCCGGGATGGCTTCCATGATCATTCTGGGGGCATCAAATCCACCCGTGGCCCGGCCAAGATGACAGGGATCATGATATGTAACGGTTTTGTTTACAGGATAAGGAAAGGTCAATTCACCGCTTTTCAGCAGTCTTGCCAGGTATTCCACGGTGTGCAGAACTTCAAAGTTCAATGCCTTGATTTTTGGATAATCCTGCATGGTATGAATGGCAACCTGCTTGACGTTCGCATCGTAGGAGGCGGTGCACCCGAAAAACAGGAGTACTTTTCCCTTGGTTTTTTTGATCTCCTTAGGTTCATCAGCAATCAGATTGTCTTTTTTTGCACGGCGTGACCACTTGGTCCGGCCGGCCCTTGGCTGCTGCCAGGGATTGTCAAAGGTCATGACGCTTTTTCTGAGTGCTTTCTGGGGTTCCAAAGGACCGTAGCCTGCCTGGACGATCAAACGCCTGAGGTCTTCCCAGAGGTTGACTGTATCAATGTGGGCAGGACAAACCACTTCACATTGACCGCAGGTGGAACATTCATAGAGGTTGGATACAAATTCATTCACCTGTTCCCGGGTGATCTCTTTGTAACCGCATACTTTTTGGATGACCTGTTTCAAGGATTCTCCGACTTTTTCACTTTTCATGATCCCTGAAAGAAACCCGTTCTGTGACCGGGCAAGTTGTAAAAAATCCATTATTTTCCGACGGGGAATCAGGTCTTCTCTGGCATCCTGGTCATAGACGGGGCACCAGGAAAGACACTCTCCGCAACGGGTACAGGCATCCAGTTCAATCAGCCTTTTCATGTCAAGCTGATGTATGGGTATCTGTCTGACAGGCTCTTTGTTTTGGGTTTCAGGAACTGAGGATGCGGTATCTTCCGTCTCAGTCATTGTTTCCTCTGCCAGAGAGTCAGACATTTTCTTGTCTTCGGTCATTTTATAACCCTTCCATTAATAGTTCCGGTTAAACTCTTTTCTTGTTTTTGACACCATCCACGGTTTCAATAAAATAGGTCAGGGGTGTGTTAAAAATATGCCGCATCTTGCCAAAGGGAAGATACGCAATAAATATGGCCGCCACCACACCATGGGCATACCACAGCACCGGATAAATTGATGCCCAGTCAAAGGAAAAGAGTGAAAAAATCCTGGAAACAACAAATCCTGCAAAGGAATAGACGGCTGTCTCAAAAGGAATTTTGGTTACAAGTATCCTTGCGCCTTCAAGAATAAAACCGAGCAGGACAAGACAACCGATAATGATAAGGGCGATATTGTCCTGGTATTCTGATATGACGTGATCCGGTTTGACGATAAAGCGTTTAACAACCGCCCAGATAATGCCAAGGAGGATGAAAAGGCCCAGAAGGTCATTGAAAAAAGCGGTAAACCAGTGGTTTTTATCAACAAGGGCGATCATCCATTCCCCGTTGGGATTAAAATAGAAACCAATGGCGGTAAACAGGCTTACCAAAAATTTCAGCAGGATCGCTGTGAAAATAAGCGAATGCATGGACCATCGGGAAACACTCTCTTGTAGAATTCTCCTTTGCAGCAGGATATCCAGAACATATATTTTCACAAGGGAAAAAAACTGTTTTGAGAACAGCGTCTCCCAGATAGATTCTGAACTCAGGCTTATTTTCCGGTGAAGAGATGTTTCTTCTCCTTTGACGCTTCCTTTGAACCAGAATGCGATCATGCTGAACATGCCTGCCAGAAAAATAAGGCCGGCAAGGCCGAAGATCGGATGACCCATGGCCATGGGAGAATTATGGCAGATAATGCAAAGGGCACTTTTGGAAGGAAGAACTGCTGCCGGAGCCCCGACAGGATTGTTCTTGAAATGACATTTTTCACAGTTTTCTTCTTCTGCTGCATTGGAAAGGATATGTCCTGAAAGGCTTATGGGAACCCCTTCATCATCTGTGCGGGCAAGTTTCACCGAAAAATCTTGGCGATCAAGTCGGACAAATTCCGATTGAAAATGGCAGGCCTGGCAGGAGACCCGAAGATGG
>JAIVHE010000261.1:0-1194 GCA_020201255.1 Desulfobacteraceae bacterium | reverse complement strand
CTTGTATTGTGTTTGCCGTGTTACCATCAGGAAGCGTTGTCGCAAAAGCCGGTATGCAGGTCACAGCTGCCATGAAAAACATCAGCGCGCCACCGGCTATAATAGATCGTATTGTGTGTACATTCATAAAACAGTTCCCCATTGAAATAGTAGTGTTATGCATGAATTTTACCGGTCAAACAGCCTAGTCGTTTATCATCTGTTTTCTTTTCCATTCTTCAGGATGGTCTTCCACAAATCGTTTTTTTTCGATCTTTCCGGTAAAAATGGATTTTTCCAAGGGAAAAATATCCGGAACCAGGTGGGTGTCGGCCATGTGGACCACCCCGATGTACATCACCGCCAATACGGCTTCATAGAAATGAAGATACCCGGCAATATTGATAAAATACCCCGGGAACAGTCCGGCAAAAAAATCGGGATACCACAGCATGAGACCGGTGATACCCATGGTTTGCATGCCGATAAATTCAGCCCAGTAGTCATATTTTTGAAGGTAGCTGAACCGGTCGAACAAAGGAGGGGTATCCTTGTTGAAAGCATATCTTATATTTTGATACAGATCCTTGAAATCTTTTTTCCGCGGGACCATGGAATCGGGTCCAAAAAATGTTTGGTGTAACACGAATTTATAATAAAACAGCCAGAAAATATGGACCAGCACACCCATATAGAGGAATACGGCACAAAACCGGTGTAACCATCCTGCAGCGCCTGCGCCGCCCATGATGGAAACCAGGAACCTTACCCAGTCAACGGTGCTGAAATACAGCGCAAAGCCGGTGATGGCAAGAAGTGTAAAATTGAAAATAATGACAATATGCAACATTCTGTGCAGGACATGAAACCGTTGAAAGGTTTCAGGGGAATTGGAATTTGTTTCCATCACTTATGTCTCCTCAGTTTTTCGTGGAGTTTTCGCAGCATCAAAACTATGGTGTGCAGGTAGAAAAATGCAAGGACTGCAATGACAAGCGTTAAAAACACTGCACGAACGGCATGTACCCATTTGAGCCCTGATTTTTTGGCATCGTTTTTCAGGTCGGCATTGTTCGTGGCAGCATGAATGATAATATTTGCAAATTCCGGCGTTGCATCAGGATGACAGCGCAGGCAGGCATTCAGTGCCGCGTCATTGTCTTTGAGGGAGAGTGTGGTATGGGCACCATGGCAGTCTGTACAAAATGCGGCCTT
>JAIVHE010000572.1 GCA_020201255.1 Desulfobacteraceae bacterium | reverse complement strand
AGGGTGATGTGATGAATATTATTGGAAAATTTGCACCAGATCTATTGCCCAGTTCTGTTTCATGCCGGTGGGTGTCAAGGTAGTTGTCATAAAAAACATGATTAAGCAGCTTTTTTGTTATCAAGATCCAAGTCAGCCCGAGTTTGATCATCCGGGTTAAGGCAGACAATTCTCACAGGATCCCAGTTGCGCGTGTTTTTTGACCATCGATTTGGGTGGAGATCACGGGCTTGTTCATAAACCCGGTTCCGTTTGGCCAAGATAGCCTTTTCCCGGCCGTAATGGCGATCATCAGGGGTTACAAATCGGATGGAACTATGGAGGTGCTCGGTGTTATACCATCGGGCAAAATCATCCACCCATGCCTGGGCATGCTCAATGGTTTCAAAGGCGCCGGACGGGAAGTTTGGACGATACTTCAACGTTCGAAACAGGGATTCTGAATAGGGATTGTCATCACTTACCCGGGGGCGTGAAAATGAAGGGATTACACCCAATCGTTGCAGTGTGGCCATCATTGTCGAACCCTTCATCGGCCCGCCATTGTCAGAATGAAGCACAAGGCTGCGAGGATCGATTCCGTGAACCATACAGGTTTGATTAAACAGAGAAGCACTATGTTCCATGGATTCTTCGTCAAAAACAGTAGCGGCAACAATCTTACGGCTCCAGACATCGATGAACATGTAAAGGTAAAAAAATGACCCACGGACTGTTGATCGCAAATAGGTGATATCCCAGGTCCATACCTGGCAGGGGCCGGTGGCCACAAATTCTTTGGGACGATTATGAACAGGGGGTTTGGACCGCAGTCGATGGTTGATCATTTTATGTTCTCGCAATACGCGGTAGAAACTTGATTCAGAAGCGATATAAACACCTTGATCCGCCAATTTGGGTACAATCTGTTTGGGTGACAAATCACGAAATTCAGGACAGTTGGCAACATCGAAAATTTTCTGCCGATCCTGCTCGCTGAGTTTATTGGCCGGCGGAGATTTCGGACCGTTACGGCGGTCACAGCTGTCATCTTGTTGGCGCCATCGGATAATGGTCCGACTGCTGAGACCCAGAATGCCGGCAGCTTTATGGAGACGTGCTCCCTTGGAAACAGCTTGGTCGATTAGATCAATAATCATTTTCCGTTCCTCCGGGCAGTGCTCTCTTCCTCGTCCCCCCAGATTGCCTGGGCTTTTTTTTTGAGGACAAGGAGAGCGGCCGTTTCGGCCAGGGCCTTTTCCTTTCGCTTCAGATCTTTTTCAAGTGACCGGATTTTTTTAGTATCCGCAGCATTACGCTTGTTTTTTTTGGGGCTGGCTGTTTTATCAAGGCCGTTGAGCATCTGAAGCCGCCACTGTTGCAGATGGGTCTCATGAATGCCCTTCTGACGCAGAAAAGCACCAAGCTGTTGATCAGAAAGAGAGGCGGCTTCAAGGGTTATCTTCAGCTTTTCTTCTGGACTCCAGTCTTCCGGGCGTTTAGAGGTCATAGACGGTCTCATTAGGGCTAAATTGTTCAGATTAACGTTGGATGTTACAATACTGGCTTTTTTGAGCCATTTTGACAAAGTTGTTTGCGATACGTCAACCTGTTTTGACAATGAAGTGGCTGAAACTGCATCAGGACCCGTGAGTTTCTGTATCATTTTGCGTTTAAAATTTTCAGAATATGGCATGTCATCCTCCAGTGCCCCCGATAGTGAATGTGGTATTATGCAGCCAAACTTTTGGCTGGCGCCCAGGCCCCCCGCGGGGGGCCTGGGCGCCAGCTCCGGCTGCGGTCGCTAAAGGTGACAACTATCCTGGCACAGGGGG
>JAIVHE010000329.1 GCA_020201255.1 Desulfobacteraceae bacterium | reverse complement strand
TGATTCCGGTTTCCACCATGTGCTGGACATCAGGCAGTCCATTATCTATTGCGATGCACACAGGATAACCTGATAAACCAGCGCCGATTTCCCACTGATCCTGATTTACCACGACAGCGATGTCATCGATCCCGCTATAAAGAATATTGTCTATACAAACATGTATTTTCGGTAATTTTGTATCAGAATTTATACCGGAAAATAACGCATTTGCTGTCCCTGTTTTTTTCAGGGTATGACTTGCCAATACGACAACTCCTACTGAATTATGCATCCTGTTCCTCCTTTTTGCCGGTTACACTTTATTTTACGCAATGTTCCACCGGGTAATGATCCACCAGGGTCCGGAAAGGACATGCTGCTTCTTCTTTCCAGATCCCGGCCGCTTTTCCAGCAGGCTCATGATTTTTTTTATTTTCTTCTGTTTCCAACCGGACTTCAATCAGGTGAATACTGTATTTTGCTGAATAAAGATATGTAGAAGACAGCAGGCTTTTTCAAAAAACCTGTACACAAATCACAGATACACCATTTTTCAATTGCAAATACAGTATGCATGGCCTTTTTTTAGGGAAACAACCCATTTACCGGAAAAAAACAAGGCTTTATAATTACCGGAAAAAAACGTGATTAACCAGTACATTTTGGGAGATTTTTTATGAGAAAATATAATTATCCATCCAACAGGACATCACCGGAAAATATGGCAGAAGGCGCATATCAGGAAGAACTGGTAAAAATAGTTATCCCTGCATCAAGGAAATGATATGAGTCACGATCACAGTCATGAGGCAGGCAATTATAATCGCTCATTTGCTATTGGCGTTATACTCAATATCGCAGCCTATTGCTTGCCTGGGGGGCGAGCATACTCGCTAGAAAAGCTGCAACAGAAAAGAGAACGTATGGCTTCCGAAAGGTTACCGTTTTGGCTTCTATGGCCAGTGCAATAATTTTACTTGTTGCACTTGGAGGTATTACCTGGGAAGCCGTCGGGCGCTTTCTCAACCCGCAGCCCGTTGAAGGTATGACAATTATTATTGTGGCTGGAATAGGCGTCGTGATCAACACTTTAACTGCGTTACTTTTTGTCAAAGGTCAAAAGCGTGATCTAAATATTCGAGGTGCTTTTCTTCATATGGCTGCTGATGCCGGGGTATCCCTGGGTGTGGTGATTGCGGGCATATTTGTTCTATACAAAGGCTGGTTGTGGATCGATCCTGTCGTTAGTTTGGCGATTGTCGCTGTTATTTTTATCGGGACATGGGGGTTACTTCGTGATTCCATCAATTACTCTATCGATGCTGTACCAAGGAGTATAGACATTGCCGGAATTAATCAATACTTGAACAGTTTTGAACATGTCTGCCGCATTCACGATTTGCATGTCTGGCCGCTGAGCACGACAGAAATTGCCCTGACTGTTCATATAGTTGTTAACAGAGAATCGTTAGACAATAATTTTCTACAAAGTCTTCAAGAACACCTCCACGATCATTTCGGAATAGAGCATTCGACAATTCAGGTTGAGGCTTTTGCGCAGGGTAATAACTGCATGCTGGATAGGCATAACTCTTTATAAGATTTTTCGAGTTCACAATGCCCAGGCGGTGCATGCAAAATATTTTGATGTCTCTGCCCATCAGGGTCACGGCACGAAGATCGGCGATGTAGGTGTCCACAGCCTGCCTTGACCGCCCGATCCAGGTAAAGCAATTTCAAAAAATTATAGATGCTGTCTTCACGTGAGTTGAATCAATACTGTCCAGGATCCTCAGTGTTTTTTCATGGGCCAAACGCAATTTTTTTTCAGCTGCTGTTTTTGGTTGACAAAAGCAGCTTTATCATCTTAATTGCATCTAAAGTAAGAACAACCTAAAGGACGTAATTATCATGACGGAGACCGCCTTGGGGAAAAAAAAGCCGACAAATTCAAAGAAAAGAAAAAAAGCCGCTTTGGAGCCGGAAAAAAACAGCCGAAAAGAAACAGATTTTCCCATTGTGGGCATCGGTGCTTCGGCAGGCGGGCTGCAAGCTATCGAAGCTTTTTTTGCCATACTTCCGGCCGACTGCAATATGGCCTTCGTGATTGTCTTGCATCAGGCCCCCCACCACGAAAGCCGGATGAATTCACTGTTATCCAAGCAAACACCCCTTCGGGTAAACGACATCCGGGACAAGATTCCCGTTGAGATCAATCAGGTCTATATCACGCCCCCGGGAAAAGACGTGGTCATTCAAAACAGAACCCTTTGCCTGCAAGACGCACACAAAAAAAAGGGGTTGCACTTTTCCATCGACACCTTTTTCCGGTCCCTGGCCGAAGACCAGAAGGAAAAAGCCGTCTGCATCGTGCTGTCCGGTGCCAACAACGACGGTACCCTGGGAGCCAAGCAGATCAACCAGAACACGCAGGAGGTGCGCAGGCTTTTTTCGGACCTGACCATCAATGTGACCCGCTTTTTCAGAGGCGACACTGCCTTCCAGGCGTTTTTGGAAAACATTGAAGCAGACATTTCCGGGGAGCGGCTGAAGCGATTTTTGACCAGAAGGGGCAACAGATATTATGTGAACAGCAACCGAAAATTTTTGTTGGATATCCTCCCCCGCGACAGCGCATTTGAGGGGTATGAAGTCGCACACGAATTTCCCGGCATCGGGCGCCGCATAATGTTTTTGAACGCCCGAAAAATCTCACCGGGTGAAGAGCGTTCAGCCATGATTCTGTTGAGCTTCAGGGATGTCACCGGTGATCGGTGATGGGGGATGTGCAAAATGGCATATGAGAAAGACAACCCCGCAACCAACAACCCCGGGCGTGACAACAGCACAGCCCGCCGTCACAGGCGATCGTATCAACCCTCTCCGGACCGGATGGAAGCCCTTCAGGATTTTTATGATTTTTCCCCGGCAGGATATATGACCCTGGATGAAAACGGCAATATCCTTGATGCCAACTTGACCCTCTCCATGATGATCAAGGCGACTTTGGCGGAGATGACCGGTCAATCGTTCTATGACTACGTCCACCGGGATGACCGGGACACGCTCTATTTTTATCTGAGACAGCACTTCAAGACCAAAAAGCCTCAAACCTGCGAGCTTCGACTGCAAAATGCCAAGAAAAAGGTGATCCCTGTCTTCCTGGACGGCTTGCTTGCCGAGGACAACAAAGGCCGACTGGTTTGCAGATCGGCGCTGATGGACATGACCGGGCGCAAGCAGATCGAAGAAGAATTGAGCAAGTCCCGTGACGAGCTGGAGCTGCGGGTGAAGGAGCGCACTTTTGAGCTGCAGAAGGTAAATGAAGAATTGAAAGGGGAGATCGAGAGGCGCAAAAAATTCGAGGCCGATCTAAAATTGCAAAGCAAGAAAATTTTGAAAGCGCAAAAGCAGCGCAGATATTTGTCAAAGAAGCTGGTGGAAATACTGGAAAGAGAACGGCAGGAGATAGCCGAGGCCCTTCATAACGATGTCGGACAGATACTGGCAAAACTCAATATGGATCTTGATGATGTGATAGATTCAGGCGAGCAAGCCCCCATTAAAGCAGATGCACTGCTCCAGATTCAAAGCAGCATCATGGAATCGATGGATTATGTCAGCTGGCTGGCCGGCACTCTCAGGCCGCACATCCTGAAAAATCTTGGGCTGATTCCGGCCATCAAAAACATGTTGAATACAATAAAAAAAAATTCCACCATCGATTTTCATTTTCATACGCAAATAGATTTTGTACAGATAGATGAAGAAAAGGCTTTGGCTGTTTACCGGATCGCTCAGGAGGCGGTGACAAATTGCCTCAAGCATGCCTGTGCAAAGAATATTATTATCACACTAACCAGAAAAGACGACTTTTTAGCAATGACCATAGAAGACGACGGCCAGGGTTTTGAATACGACAAAATATCGGCCAAAGAAGGTAAAATGGATAAGCTTGGCCTTATCATCATGCATGAAAGAGCTGTTCAGGCGGGCGGTGAATTTCGCATTACATCCCGGGCAAAAAAAGGAACCCGGGTAATCCTGGAGATACCGGTTGAATGAAACCATGTACCGGGTATAGGAGATGGACATCATGAAACAAAAGAGTACCGAAAAACCGCATGGCGGCAAAACAACAACCCTTATAGCTGACGACCACCCCGTGGTCTTGGAAGGGATCATCAGGGCCCTTGAAAAAGAGCCGGATTTTGAAATTTTGGGTACAGCCTCAGACGGCGTTCAAGCTGTCAAAATGGTAAAAACCCTCAAGCCCGAGCTGGTGATCATGGATATCTCCATGCCCAATATAAATGGGATAGATGCCACACAGGCGATCAAGACATGGAACGAGCAGATCCAGGTGATGATCTATACCATGTATTCGGACAAAGAATATATCACAACACTTTTCAGGCTGGGCATAAGCGCCTACATTCTCAAACGGGACCCCATCAAAGAAGTCATTCGGGCGGCAAAAGTGGTCAGGGAGGGGGGCAGCTACTTCACCAGCGGCGTGCGCAAGGTCCTTTCAGAACAACTGGACGCGCTGACCATGGGAGATATGGCTGAAGCCAGAGAGATGCAGAACGGCATTTCAAAACTGACAGTCCGGGAAAAAGAGATTTTCGCCCTTCTGGCCGATGGCTTAATCCCGAAAGAGATTGCAGACCGTCTCTGCATCAGCCCCAAAACCATAGAAAGCCATAAGTATAATATCATGCATAAATTAGAGGTGTCCTCCATTGCCCAACTCACCAAGATCGCTGTTAAGAAAGGGCTTATTGAGTTCTAGGATATTTCTTAGAACTGCTTTTACATTACCCGGCCAAAACCACACCTCATGGTATGCTGGACAAATATGGTTACCATATATTGGGTATCCTGTTTGTTCTCTATCCTCTTCTCTGTTATTTGTCCCAAACAATTTTTAAAACCACCTCCCAAATAAAGTAGGGTAAAATAGTGGTTCTCCTGATGGACAAAAATCCGCCCAAAAACTAAAATTAAATCCATAAACGAGCTTAATTTCATCCCCGTTATCAAACAGGGATGCACAAAGTCAACCCAAAAAAAAACAGGAGATGCCATGGTGGCCAACATCATGATCATAGATGATCAGCCCTATTTGAAAGAACTGATTTCAAATGATCTTTTTTTGGCAGGACACCATGTTTTTTGTGTTGAAAACGCAGAAGATGCAATGGAAAATTTTCGATTGCGCAATATCGATATCGTTCTGCTCGACCTGTATCTTCACGGGTATGAAAGGTGGGATCTGCTGCACCGCTTGAAGCGGCAAGATCCTCATCGTCCCGTCCTGATCGTGACCATCCATGAGGACCTTGTCGATGACCCGCGCCTTGCCGAAGCCAATGGTTGTGTTATCAAGGATATTGATGCGCACATGGTGATAAAACAGATAGAAAAGATTCTAGGGTTTCAAGAAGAAAACAAAAAAAGAAGTAAAAGTCCCAAAAAAGCGATACCGTAAACCTGATCACAGGCCAAAAATGCACCATCACGGTAAATTTTGATGCGCAGGAAAATGCGTTTTTGCAATACACAACTTATATGGGAGGCCCTGGCAATGAACCATCTCGATGTAAAAGCTTCAGACGATCGTATCGATGCAGCGATTGACTTTATCGATATTGACAAACAATTATCGTATGGAAAAGGCAATTCAGCATTGCAGCTGGGTTCAGGTACCAATGGTGTTCACTTGCAATGGCGGGGGATAGAAGATGAACTGCCGAAAAGAAATGTAGTGGTGCTGGTATGTTTTAAAAGCAGCTATGATGCGTCGCTAATACGCGCAATGGCTTACAGAACCTTCAACCCCGGAAAAGGCTGCTGGAGCACGGACCTGGTTTATGAGGAGCCCGACGGTTACACTGCAGACGCTATAGAGGTGACCCATTGGATGCCGCTGCCTGACCTTCCCGTATAGGAGCAGTTTATCTTTCCATAACAGGGGGAAACCCGCAAACCTGATGGTCTTCCCCATTTTCTCGTTTTTTTTAAAAATCTGGAAGAAAAAGGAGGTTATGCCATGTTGGAAACAAGATTGAATCACAATCTGTTCGAAGATGAGATTCCAATGAATGAGGATGAATTGCCCCAATTTCCATTCTATACAACCGAACCTACTGTAACAGAAAATATTTTCAACGCCCGTATTTCAAGACACGGGTTCGAACACAGCACTCTGTGGCTTGCATTGGAAAAATACCGCAAAGAAAATGAACGCCTGAAACGTTTGATCCAGAAAACGGCACAAAATGCCATCAATGCAATGGAAAACGACCGCAAAACCGTGGCCAGGGACATACATGACAGCATCGGCGGCAGCTTGGCGGCAATTAAATTTTTTATGGAATTCAAAATGAACAACAGTAGCGGGCCATCCTGTGAAAAGGGCAAGTCAATTGAGCAAATTATCAGTTATTTGAAAGACACCATCACAGAAACCCGTTCCATTTGTCATCAATTGAACCCCGGAGAGCTTGAGAATTTCCAATTGACAACCGCAATTTCAAAATTAATAAAAAGGGTCAACCAATTTTATCCCAAAATCAATGTGGATTTTGAACTCGACCTTTCCATTGCAGCCATCTCTGAAAAAGTCAAAACCGTAGTCTACCGGATTGTTCAGGAAGCGTTGAACAACATCGGCAAACACAGCAAGGCCGATGCCGTTAAAATCAATCTGACCGCACTGCATAATCTGATTCTGCTCAAGGTGGAAGACAACGGATGCGGATTCGATATCCATACACTTGAAAAAGGTTCGTTTGAAAAAGGTTCTGGAATGCGCGGCATGAAGGACCGCATAGATCTGTGTGAAGGGACGTTTCAGGTACAATCCAAGCCGGGAAAGGGAACCATGCTGTCGGCAACGATTCCCAACAGGTGATACAAGGATCCACCGGATCCTGCCTGGTTATCCATCGCAATGTAATGAATCTTGCAAGCCGGAAAAGACATTACCGACCTTACAAAAGCGCTACACAAAAAAGAGGGGTGCTATGACAGATTTTGAAAAACAGTTTGATCCATTTTTACAAAAAATGACCGCAGAAAAGTTACCCGAAATTGCCATAGACAATTTCAGGCAGCGCTATAAAGACCTTGTAAATGAAAAAAACGGCCTCATTCCGGAAGTCAATATCAGGCCGGTTCAAACCCTTTTTGACATTGAATCCCTGAATGGCCGAAAGCAGGAAGAGATGGCCGAAACCGGCTGGCAGCACATGTCCAAAACCGTGAATATCAAGCTAAACGGCGGACTGGGAACCAGCATGGGTTTAAACGGACCCAAAAGCCTGATAAAAGTGAAATCACCATTGTCTTTTCTGGATATTGCGGTGTTGCAGAACCGGCATCTGAATCCTGATGTCCCGTTGATATTCATGAACAGTTTCTCAACCAGACCAGACACACTCGAGGCATTGACCGCTTATCCCTGGTTACAGCAAAGTGCTTTGGACATGGATTTTATTCAGCACAAGGTTCCCAAGGTTGACGCAACCCTTCTTGGCCCTGCCGAACACCCGGAAAACACGAATCTGGAATGGTGCCCTCCGGGTCACGGCGATGTGTATGCGGCCCTGGTCAGCAGCGGCATGCTGGATCAATTATTGGAAAATGGGTATGAATATGCCTTTTTATCCAATATTGACAACCTGGGCGCTGTCATTGATCCGGCCATTCTGGGATATTTTATCGAAAACAACTACCACTTTATGATGGAAACCGCAGACCGCACTGCTAACGATAAAAAAGGCGGCCACCTGGCCTTGTTGAAATACGGGAGATTGATTCTTCGGGAGATCGACCAGTGCCCACAAAATGATAAGGATTTGCAGGCCTTCCAGGATATTCAAAAACACCGGTATTTCAACACCAACAACCTGTGGATACATTTACCAACATTACAGCAAATCATAACGCAAAAAAATGGGGTTATGCCTTTGCCCCTGATCTGGAACCAGAAGACCGTGGATCCCCGTGACCCGGATTCCCTGCC
>JAIVHE010000571.1 GCA_020201255.1 Desulfobacteraceae bacterium | reverse complement strand
CCCAGTTTCCGTTTGAAGGTTGGTTTATACGCAATCAATTCCACCAGCGGCAGATTGTTTTTTGCGATGATGATTTTTTCACCATGGTGTGCCATGTCAATGAGTTTTGACAACTGGGTTTTGGCTTCGGATACATTGATAATCATCTGTTTTCCCCCTTGTCGTTGTGATGGATAACCAAACCAATCATATCCATTCAGACCAGGTTGGTCAAGATAGAAAACCGTTCTGTTCAGGCCTTGACGAAAGAAGTTTTAGCTAATTTAATATTTGACTGATCCATTGTAAGGGAGATTTGGCCCCCTCTCACCTCCGTTTGCGTTTAAATGAAAAATGCATTATGATATATTTTCAATCATAATTGTCTGAAAAAGGAGGATATAATGCCATCATTACAAGTCCGGGAGTTACCAGACAATATTTATCACCTATTGCAAAAGAAGGCACTGGCAGAAAATCGCAGCCTGGCACAAGAGGCAATTTCCATACTGGCAAAAGGGCTAAACACCTCCACATCCAATAAATCACGCCGCGCTGCTCTGCTACAGGAAATAGAGAAAAAGTCTTTGCCTGAAACAGCAAAGCATTTTAATCCCGTAGAGTTAATCCGGGAGGATCGGAAGCGTTGATAATTGTCCTGGATACAAGTGCGGCTGTAGAAATTGTCTTGCAGAGAGATTCTGCGCAGAGCCTGGCAGAGGTTGTCAAGGGGGCAGATTGGGTAATTGCGCCAACGCTCTTTATCGCGGAAGTGAATAATGTATTTTGGAAATATCAGAAATTTGCCGATTATCCCTATCCTGATTGTGAAAGGGATATTGAGCAGACTATTGCATTGCCAGACGAATATATAAACGAGATCGAATTGTATCGTGAGGCTTTTAAGCTTGGATGTTCATTGGACCATCCAATATATGATATGCTCTATGTGATTCTTGCAAGACGAAACAACGCCAGATTATTAACCATGGATAAGAAATTAATAATTGCCGCGCATAAAGCTGGAGTGGAATCAGGCGAGTGACTAATCACACTCGGCAGGGGCTTGATCCATGTTTTTGCCGGCATGACCCTGGCTGTAGAGCCCAAGGCGGTGCTGCCGGGCAAAGGGGTGGTGGGTATTGAAAACACCTGGGTGGTGACGAACACCGGGTTGGGGCGGCAGATGCATTTTCCTGATACCGTTTGTGTGCTGTGATTTCTGAATTCGGGTACTTGTGAATCCGTGGACCCGTGGCGGTCGGTCCTTGCTGCCGGCACCTGGTTTGCACCGTTTGACAGGGAGTACGGCATGCCCTGCTGAACGGCAAAAACTCCGGTCCGGTTGCTCCTCAAACAGTTTGCCGTTTTAACCGCAGGGCATGCCAACTCCCTGTAGCAACCGGCTGCAAAATACGGTGCAGACAACAAGGACCGCCCGCCACTAGTCTATGGTGCAAGCTTGAACTGCTGGAAAAACGCTACCTCTGCACTGGCCCAACATGCAACCGGGAAAATGCGAAATAAGTGCCCGGAGCCAGCCCCTGTTGGTGTCCTGTGAACGGACCGTCAGATCCCAAGGGGGCTGGTTAAAAATACAACAGAAGTCCATATTTTGGCCCAGGTATGAATACAGAACACCGGTCCAACACGCAAAAGCCCCCGACGATCTCGGGCCGGGCACAGGACACCAACAGGGGCGGCATCCACCCCAGGCAGTTCCATATTCCCTGCTGAAAATTTTCAGCCCATGCTTTTTCAGCCCACGTTTTCCTGCAGAATCCATTTCTGAAGCTTGACCTTATGGCAACAATACGGTAATTTTTATTCTTTTCA
>JAIVHE010000260.1 GCA_020201255.1 Desulfobacteraceae bacterium | reverse complement strand
TAACAAAACCTCAATCCATTTCAGCCATTTGTCCATCCAAAATCGTCACACGTTTAGACATCAAAGATGCCAGCTCCATATTATGCGTGACAACAACCAAAACCATGCCTAACTCTTCATTCAAAGATAGAAGAAGATTGTGGACCTGTTCGCTGTTTTTTTTATCCAGGTTGCCGGTAGGTTCGTCGGCTAACAGCACTGAAGGATTTAATACTAAAGCGCGTGCAAGCGCAACCCTTTGTTGTTCCCCTCCGGAAAGATCCGTGACACGATGATGCAAACGGTCTTGCAATCCCACACGCACCAGAATATGCTCAGCGGCCTCCATGGCCATTTCTTTGCCGGTCCCCTGGATAAGACAGGGCATCATGGCATTCTCCCGAGCAGTGAATTCCGGAAGAAGATGATGAAATTGGAAAACAAACCCGATAGATTCATTACGGAATCTGGCAAGCTTTTCATTGTCGAACTGAAAAACATTTTTACCCTGAAATAAAACACTGCCCTTATCCGGACGATCCAGTGTACCCAAAAGATTTAAAAAGGTGGATTTGCCAATACCGGAGGGTCCCACAATGGCTAGGGTTTCTGCCGAGGCAATTCGAAAATCAGCACCTTTTAGAATTTCAATGCGGGCTTTTGTATCGTCAAAACCTTTCCACAGATCGACTGCTTCGATAAAAGAACGGGAAAAATTCCCGACATCTTTTTCACCGGTTACCTTTGAGGTTTTTTCATAATGATCAGCCATAACGAATCGCCTCAACCGGGTTTAGTTTGGAAGCTTGGCGAGCCGGATAAAGGGTGGCCAGAAAACAAATGACAATAGCGGCTGTTGCAATCATAACAATATCCAACAATTCCAGGCGCACAGGCAGTGTCGATATGTAGTATACATCACCCGGAAGTTCTATAAATTTATATTTTTCCAAGAGCTTACACAAAACAAAGCCGAGGGTAACCCCAATGAATGTCCCAATAACGCCGATGACCATTCCTTTGATCACAAATATTTTCCCGATGCTTTTATCCGTAGCCCCCATGGCTTTCAGGATAGCAATATCTCTGGTTTTTTCCATAACCATCATTATCAACGTACTGGCAATATTAAATGCCGCTACAAGAATAATCAGCGCCAGAATAATAAACATCACCGTTTTTTCAAGTTTTAGCGCCGCAAACAGGTTCTGGTTCATTTGAGTCCAATCTCTGGCCCAATATGGAAAACCCAGTTCACTGACAATTTTCTCTGCAATGTCTCCGGCTTTATAGATGTCTTTGACACGCACCTCAATACCCGTTACCGAATCTTCCATGCGCAAAATTTTTTGAGCATCCCCTAAATGTATAAAAGCCAAAGAGCCGTCATATTCATACATTCCCGATTCGAAAATATCGGATACCTGAAACCGTTTCATGGCCGGAACATGGCCGATCGGAGATAAAATTCCCGCAGGCGATATCAAATAAACCGTATCACTCACCCTTACCCCCAAACGCCTGGCAAGTTCCTTCCCCAGAACTATTTCAGGCACTTCATTTTCCGGTTCCGCATCTGTCTTAACATGTTTTTGTGGAGGAACAACATCGTTGAATACATTGATTACATCCTTGGCGGTATCCGGCTCGATGCCTCGTAAAACAGCACCGGAAATACCGGAGGCGGAACGTAACATCGTTTGGGTATAAATAAATGGGGTGACGGCTATTACTCCCTCATAAGAACTCACCTTACTGAGGGTTTGCCGATAATCGGTCATCTGACCGCCATGGCGCATAATCACCAAATGGGATTCTATCCCCAGAATGCGTGATTT
>JAIVHE010000570.1 GCA_020201255.1 Desulfobacteraceae bacterium | reverse complement strand
CATGAAGCATTATCCGTTTGACAAGCTGAATCTGGAGGCCCGGCGGTGCATTCAAAACCTGCACAACATCAACCTGCAGCGGGCCGACCGCATGGGCATGTTGTTCAGCCTGGAACTGCGGGTACCGTTTCTGGATGTGGAAATGATTAAACTGGGGATGCAGATACCGCCGGAACTCAAAATACGAGAGCACAACGGGGCCAAAATTGAAAAATGGATTCTCCGGGAAGCGTTTCAGGAAACCGGATACCTGCCGGACGATATTTTATGGCGGTACAAGGTGCAGTATACCCAGGGTGCGGGGTGCGAAGATCTGGGAGAACGGCTTGCCAACCAGATGAGTGATGAAGAGTTTACAGAGATCAAAGCAAAGCATCCCAAAGCAGTCATCAACAGCAAGGAAGCTGCCTATTATTTTAAAATTTTCAGGCAGTATCACCCCCAGGATTCCATTCTCAATTCCATCGGCATCTGGACAGGATTCGATTTTGCCGAGGAAAGGGAAAAAGTTCATGGTACGGTGGACGGTGACCGGAAGCATGACTGGTCCGAGGAAAAAAAAGCAGTGTAAGGAAGGAAATTGTAGTAAATTGAAATTTGGTTCAACGGAAGAATCAACACAAAAAAAGAGGAAAATATGAATTTATTAGGCCTTCAAGGTGGACAATACCGGCCCCTGAGCGGGGATCAGGTGGAACGTATCCATAACACATCCCTGTCCATTCTGGAGAAAATCGGTTTTGCCTATGAATCCGGATTGGATGATACAGTGGCGCTGCTGGCGGAAAACGGGGCAGTGGTGGACAGCAAAAAAAAGCGCATCCTGTTCAACCGGGATATGATCATGGAAAATGCCGAAAAAGCAAATGAACAGGTCATTCTTTACAGCCGTGATGGCAAACATGATCTGGACCTGTCCGAAGAACGGGTTCATATGGGAACCGGGGGGGCGGCCATTCGGATTCTGGATCCAAAAACCGGTGAAAGACGGGCTTCCACCTTACAAGATCTGTACAATGTGTCCCGACTTGTGGACCAGTTGGAAAATATCCATTTTCTGGTCCGACCCTGCATTCCCACGGATATTGACAAAGCAGATTATGATATCAACATGTTTTATGCCTGCATGGCTGCTTCAAACAAGCATGTCATGTCCGGTGTGAATGATGAACAAGGTCTTGAACGCGTTGTTGACATGGCTTCCATCATCGCCGGCAGCAGGGAGGCTCTCCAGAAAAAGCCCTTTATTTCAGTGATCACCTCGTTTGCCATCAGTCCTTTAAAGCTTTGTACCCAGTCCACACGGATTATGCAGGCCGCAAACCGGCACCTGATTCCAGTGGTATTATCCAGCGCACCCATGGCCGGTTCCACGTCGCCGTTGACCATGGCAGGAACCCTTGCCCAGCTCCATGCAGAGCAGCTGGCCGGTATTACCATATGCATGTTGACCAATTCCAGGGCACCGATTTTATATGGCGGTATTCCAGGGCTTGCCAATCTGGCCACCATGGGGTACTCGGGCGGCGCTGTTGAATTCGGCATGATGAATGCAGCGATTTCTCAGCTGGCCCACTACATCAAAGTGCCCAATTACAATTCATCGGGTCTGTCACCATCACAGTGCCGGCATGTTGGAATCCATGCTCACCATCGCCCATGAACAATTTGTTTTGGATGATGAAATTGTGGGCAACTGCATGAAAGTACTCAAAGGGATAACAGTGGATGAAGAACATCTTGCGCTGGAGGCCATAGAAGCCACCGGCCCTGGCGGAAATTTCATGACATCCCCCCATACCATGGCCCATATGCGGTCGGAATATTTTTTCGGTAACGGTGTGACCGACCGGAAAAATTTGGGAAAATGGGAACAGGACGGCAGTTTAGATGCCAGAAAGCGGGCATCGGATATTGCACGAAATATGCTTTCCAAGCCTGCACCTGCACTAATTTCGCCGGATGCAGACAAAAAAATCAGAGAAAAATTCCACATTTTGTTATAATTCTGTATGCATGTTCCAGCCAGCCGGCTGGAACATGCTGTCCCATACCCGTTCCAGTTCTAATCCATTTTTGATCGAGCAATAGCCAAGGTATTTGTGAGATCCGGGAAATAACATTCAACCAGCTGAATGATCCGGACACACGGTCTGGCAGTCATTGATTGCTAACCCATCTTTGAGAACCTCAGCTTTCAAATTTTATTTTCAGTCTTTGATCCAGGCCCCTGAAACCGGTGTGGGGAGGGAATATATCAGCTTTTCAGTATCCAGAAAATGAATGCGGTCCTGGGGAAATCTCGACGTCCGCCGGTATTTGTCGGCGGCTGATTCAAAAAGCACGGCCAGTGCTCCTTCTACCATGACAATCCCTTCAGTCATGGGTTTTTTCTTCCATAAGACCGGCTGAGAATGATGTGTTCCCGGGTAAATGCAGCGCCCTGTACTTGATCTGGAATGGAGATGAAAAAAGAGGGATATGCCGTTGCAGCATCACGCATGGCATCTTTTATGTCACCGGTATCCTCATCCAGATGAAACCCGGCCATCAGGGCATGATTGCGGCCGCCGCAGGCAACGGAATAGGCATGGGACGGTTTTGTGGCATACCGTCTGCCCCGTGTTCTGAACTCACCGATATACAGAGTACCCTCCGAAGCGGTGGCAAATGAGCAGGCCACTTCAGTGGCCAGGGGTGTGCCAAGAAAAAGTACATCTTCCTTTTCGGCATTGATTATTTTCTCTAAGGGAACACGGTAGACACCATCTCCGGAGGCTAACCATAAATGCTTTTCCGTCGCGGAGAGACCGCCCATATGATCAAAATGCGGACTGCCGTCGTGGTTGTAAACCCGCAACACTTTTTTCAACGCCTTGTCCTCCATGGAAACAAGGGTCAGTGCGGCAGTCTGTTTCGTGTACATGTAATTGGAGATAACCAGAAGCCGGTGCGCTTCAATATATGCCTTTCCCTGGGGCACCATTCCCTGGAAAAGGCCGGGAATGATCACCCCTTCCTGTTTTATCATGGAAAGATAGATCTTAAATTCCGCTGCCGGCAGTTTTTTTCTTTTTTCCATGGCCTGCTGAACTACAGGATCAATGTTTCGGGCTTGGCCGGATCGGTTTTTTCCCCACGGGTTTCCGGCACATGAAGCAAAAATTGCTGCCAGGATAAAAAGGCATATCCCGGATGTAATCGCGGACCGTCTCACAGGCCTGCTCCTGACAGAGAAATAAGGCTTTCCTTTGTAAAATAAAAGACCAGGGTAACAAAAAGCGGTGCGAAAAAATTGTCATCCAGGTTCACCATAAACAGTTCAGCCGCACACAGACCCATGGATATAAGAAGAACCAGTCCGGTTCTGTGGGGCATGATCCATACGGTTGACGCAAAAGCGACCGCAACAAATGCCAGGCTTCCCTCAAGGGTTTTGCCGTTGTATATGACAACGCTGCCCATATGTTTACCTGCCAGGGCAGCTGCGGCATCACCAAGCATGAAACCGGTATAAATAACCGCCAGATATGGAACCGGCATGGACAGCCAGACACAGAAAACCGCATGGGAAAGGGCCAGGGAGACAATAAAACAGGTGGATCCGGTAAAT
>JAIVHE010000259.1 GCA_020201255.1 Desulfobacteraceae bacterium | reverse complement strand
CGCATATATCCAGGCGCCAGTCTGTCCAGGTCACGGTGATCCGCGGAAAAGGTATCCAAAAGTCGAAGCGGTGTCAGAAACTGTTCTTGTATTTGCTCAAAACAGGGACGTCCGGTGACCGCCTCGATGATCAGACCTGCCAGAATATAGCCGGTATCTGAATAGGCCCAGCCATGCCCTGCCGGAAAGAGCGCAGGCTTATCCAGTATAAAATCGACAAGACGCCCGGGTGGAAAAGGGTTATCACTTTCCTGCCATGCCTTTGAAAATGCCTCTGCAAAGGTGTCCATGTGCACATGATCAGGTATGCCGGCACTGTGTGTTAGCAGATGGCGCAATGTGATAAAGTCATGGTTCGGCAGCCGCTGGAACCAGTTGAACGTACCGATCCAATGGGAGACGGGCTCATCCAGAGACAGTTGGCCCTCCATGGCCAGGTCGATGCACAAGGCCCCCACAAAGCTTTTGCCAATGCTTGCGGAAAGCATACGGGTATTATCTGTCATCGGCACGTTTGCCTCGACATCTGCCAGGCCGGATGCGGCAGTGCCGACAGTTCCGTCCTCCAGGACATAGGCGGCTGTCATGCCGGGAAACCCGAACTCTTCCCGCACACGGTCGGTTTCAGCCTGAAACAGTGAGGCATGGTCTGCCTTGAGCTGGTGGACGGCACAGGCTGCGAGCATGGCAAAGCAGATAATCGCAATGGCTGTTCTCATTTTGACAGCACCTCTGTCACAGCATTATGGCGTGAGAACATCGTTTTCCGGTTGAACCACACCACGACTGCGGCAATGACCACGAACAGCCAGGTATCATAGGGTTGTGCATCCGGCCACAGGGGATTGATCAACTGCAGGTGGAAAAATGCAGGCAGCAGAAGACTCCCGCGTGAATGGTTAAAAAGCGGTGTCACGATGACGCTCAGGGCCAGGGTGCCCACAAGGAACGGTGTCAATGCCCATGCGCTTTGGGGTGTGCTGCTGAGCATGAACGCAGGCAGGTGCCAGACAGCCCAGACAACTCCGAGTAAGAGGGCCGCCCAGATAGGAGCCATTTTACGTTGAAGCAAAGGCAGGGCCAGTCCACGCCAGCCGATTTCCTCGATCGGTCCCTTGATGGCCATGAAAAACAGTGCTGACAGATAAGCGGTTATCGATGCAAACGGGAACAGCGTGTCCAGGGCACCTGGTTTGATCAGAGCCCCAAGATAGAATACCAGCGGCACGATAAGGATCAACATGACATACCAGTAGATGGATGCCCGCCATAACAGCAGCCGGGAAAGAAAAAGCCGCATGCCTTGAGTTTTGTATCGATAGAAAATCAAAACCAACGCCGAAATGGCGGGTGCATAAACGGCCATGTAAAACAGCGGATGCTGGCCCGTAAGGTTGCCAAACAACTGGACCATCGTCTCAGACACCCTGACTTGGTAGAAGTGCAGTAGGGTACCATGCCGCTTCAGCAAAAAAACGCATCAATTCCCCATGTGCCAGTTCCGGGGTACTGGGTTGTTCCATCACTGTTAAGAGCCCGAATAATTTTGCTGTCAGGATACCCTCACCTGCAATATAGGCATCATGAACATGCGCAGTCATCCCCGGCGCCATATGAATGCGAGCGTCCCAAAGAAAACCCGGGCGCTGGATGATAACCCGTTGAGTTGAACTGAATGGTTTCCATTGCGCTTCGTTCTCGCCCATATTGAAGGTACCGATGTGTTCTATGTTGACCGCTGTAACCAACGGCTGATCCTCTTTCAAGACAGTACGAAAATATCGCTGAACCGGTGTTGGCAGCCCCTCTAATTCGCACGGATCATACAATATTGGAAAAATTGTCACACGCGCAGCTTCCATTCTTGTATAAAGCTGTCTCGTGTCTGACTGCCATCGCTTTGTGCCGGAGAGGATTGCCGCTGTAAGGACGATAGCCAAAACAACGAGCACCATCGCGATTATCTTCCACACCATTTTTAATCTTCCTGATGCCTAACTCTGCCGCCGGGTAAAAGGCACGGTTAGCCGATTGCAAACCTTTACCGCCAGATCTTCCATTGAAAAGGGTTTCTGGATAAATGCCACTCCATCATCCAGTACCCCCTGATGGGCAATGACATTGGCGGTATAGCCGGACATGAACAAAACATTGATACCCGGATACAGGGCGGACAGTTTTTCGGCCAGATCCCGGCCGTTCATCTCCGGCATCACCACATCCGTGATGACCAGATGGATTTGACCTGCATGGGAATGGGCCATCTCCATGGCTCGGCTGGGAGAAGCTGCTGTAAAAATGGTGTAGTTCAGGCTTTCCAGCATGGTTTCCAGCATTTCCAGGATCGTGGCTTCATCTTCCACAATGAGAATCGTCTCACCGCTGCCCCGTGGCGACGGTGTCATAGGTCTGTCCGGTATTTTTTCGGCCATGTCCGCAGTATGGCGGGGGAGGTAAATCCTGAAACTGCTGCCTTTTTCCGGTTCGCTGTAGACATTGATGAATCCGTTGTTCTGTTTAACAATGCCGTACACCGTGGATAGACCAAGGCCGGTGCCCCTTCCGGTTTCCTTGGTGGTGAAAAAGGGTTCAAACAGGTTGTCCAGGGTATCCTTGTCCATGCCGCTCCCATTGTCGCTCACCGCCAACAGGATAAATTCACCCGGCACAAATCCGGCATGTACGTCACAGTAGGCTGTATCAAACACTTTCATACCGGTTTCAATGGTGATTTTGCCCACATTAGCAATGGCATCTCTGGCATTGACACACAGGTTCACCAGGATCTGGTCGATCTGAGACGGGTCCATTTTCACCTTCCACAGATCCCCGTCAGGCTGCCACAGCAGGTCGATATCTTCGCCGATGAGCCGGCCCAGCATTTTCAGCATGTTAGCCACGGTATGGTTCAGGTCGATTACCTTCGGCGCGATGGTCTGTTTTCTGGCAAATGCCAGCAGCTGCCGGGTGATGTCGGCGGACCGGCCCGCAGCATTGAGGATCTGTTCAAAATCCTTATGCACAGGATCGGTTAGTGCAGTCTTTTTCAGGCCCAGTTCAGCCCGGCCTGAGATCACCCCCAGCATGTTGTTGAAATCATGGGCCACACCGCCGGCTAGCCTGCCGACGGATTCCATTTTCTGGGCTTGGGCGAGCTGTGCCTCCATTTTTTTCAGATCGGTAATATCCGTTGAGATTCCAGCCAGGGCAATCTTGTTACCCTGTTCGTCCAGAACCACTCTTGTTCGGCAATCCAGAATGACATCTTTACCCGCAACAGTTTGGTTGACAACCTGACCACGCCACGCCCCTTTTTCCAAAGTCTCTTCAACGATCTGACGCTGTGTGGCACCTCGCTCTGGGTCCTCACCATATTTATCCGTGGTACCGCCGATGAGTTCGTCTCGGGAATAACCAAAGGCCCGAACTTCGGCGTTGTTGACATAAGTGATGACGCCGTTAAGGTCGGTCACAGTCACGCGGTCCTCAATTTGGTCAAGTACGAGAGATTGAAGGCGCAACGTCGCTTCCGTCCGCTTACGCTCGGTGATGTCATGCAGACTGCCATACAGGCGTTTAACCCTGCCATCGGCACCGTGCTCTGGAATTCCCCGCACGACGCAGTGACGTAACTGCC
>JAIVHE010000258.1 GCA_020201255.1 Desulfobacteraceae bacterium | reverse complement strand
ACATCTCTTAAATTGACAACTTCACCATGAAAGACATTGGCATCATCATCAAATTCGACTTTTGCATAATACCCTTTATATTCCATCATAATTGCACCCCCGATTCTATTAAAAATCTCCGAACGGACTTTATCGTTCCTTTATTCGTTACTCGTTCAGGATGGGGGCGGTGAAAAACAGCTCGAATATCATTGAGCGCAACTCGACCTCGAGATCCTCTGCCTTCGGTTATTTCAGCCCCCAGTGCTACAAACAATCCTTCAATATCTTTCCACAAAATATCTGATCGTTCCGGCTTTTCAAATATCTTTTGTAAAATCGATCGTTGTTTTTTATTCATGATTTTATAGTATCATAATTTAGTATCATGTCAAGAAATAATGTGGCGGATTATGCACCCAACAAATGCTGAAATATCCTGAAAATCAGCAATCCGGGAACTATCACCCAGAGCTGAAAAACTCATTCGAAAAAAACCGGGTCCTGGTCAAGATTATCGGGGAATAAGCCGCAGGGTCCATTTGCCGTAATCCCCCATGAACACCTTTAACCGGTCCCCGTTCCGGGCAGCCTCATGCAGCAGACCGGTTTCAATGTACAGCACAATCTGCTTGACTGTGAACCGCTGATAGGTTTTCTCATCAAAAGGTTTGCCGATCCGACCGATCGGCCCCTCAAACCCGTGTCATCACCCGAATGCCGATGATCCGGGAAACACGGTCAGCTCCCCGGTCCGTTCCGCAATAAACGCGGCCTGCCCGTCGGACAGCTGCACTGCTGTAAACATTTTCGATTGCGTTTCTTCTGTATCCGGGCTCACTATTTCTGCCATGCAGACAACTCCTTTGTTTTTTGTTTGTTCACAGATTCCTGTCATCAGGTTTCTGTCATTTCCTGTCTTTTCTTTTTGTCCCACCCCACCCTTTTTTTGACCTGCACGTGGCTGGGTCAGAAATGGGTTGACGATGGGTCTTTGAATCTATATATTCCATATTTATGATATAATGTCAACCAGAACACCGGAATTCAACACGGGCCTGATCCGGGAGCGGACAGTGGTAAATCCGTCAGAATCATGCGCGTTTCCGGCAGCCCCAAACAAAACAAAAGGAGTTTACCATGAAAAAATGGTTTTTTCTGCTGATGCTGGTTTTGCTGTGGATCCAGCCGCTGTCCGCTGACACGTCATCATCTACCGCCGCACAGGGAACCCCCAAGGGTTCCATAACAGACCCCAGTTACAAATTTGATCCGGTCATCGAAGGAGATGTGGTTACCCATGAATTTACCATCACCAATTCCGGGACCGCTCCCCTGAAGATCCTCAAGGTCCAGGCCGGCTGAGGGTGTACCGCAGCCACCAGTGACCGGCTGATTCTTCCGGGGGAAGAAGGAAAAATAAAAGCAACATTTGCAACACAGGGTTATGGCGGTAGAATGGTCAGAGAAGTGATCAAAATCCACACCAATGACCCTGCATACCGAATATTCACTATTTCCATGTCCGGGGAGGTCAGACAAATGGCCCGCCTGAAACCGGAAATTGTCAGCCTCCGGGGAAAACCGGGGGAGGACGGTTCATAACAAGAAAGAATCTCCAGGCAGGTACTTTGATATTATTGTTCTGGAAACAGACACCATCCCCAAAAGAGATATCCGGGTCCGGGTTTCCGGCCATCTGCAGCCGTAAGCATGCATGATATTTTTCACACCCGCAGCGGGCAACCCTGGTTACCTGCCACGGGTGTGTTTCATTTTACAGGGTGCCGGGCACACCTTAGAAAAATTTCAGGCAGGTGTTGACAAACAGGCTATACAACTATATATTCCGTTTTAACGATATATAGGAGATGGAATCATGACCAAGGATTGCAGGTGTGACCAGCCGGACATTATGATCCTGTCCTGTTCAGGGGGCAGCTATGAAGGGCAGCTTGCCAACCGGGCCGCATGGGAGCTGACCGGAGAAGGGCTTGGCCGCATGTTCTGTCTGGCCGGCATCGGGGCCAACATCAGCGGATTTGTGCAGTCGGCGAAAGATGTGGCCCAGATGGTGGTCATTGATGGATGTGAAACCGCCTGCGCCAGAATCCTGCTGGAAAACACGGGCATTGCCGTCACCGAACATATGATCGTAAGCCGGCTGAATATCGGCAAAACAGACGGCGTTCACTTGGATACCGATGATGTGGCTGCGGTAAAGCATGCCGTCCGGCTGGCCTGTAAACGGCCGGTCAAAAAGGTGTTTGATTCCCCCAGCCCTCTGTCACCCGGGGACCGGGCACGCTCCAGGCAGCTGGGAGGCAAATGCTGCTGATTTGCCGCCGTCCCGAGAGACTACAACAAATGATGAAAGCGTATTCGCGTAACACTTAAAACGTAACACGTAACACTTTCCTATAAACAGGATTCGACCATGAAAGAGTTTATCAGAGTGATGAAAGCCCTGTCAGATCCGGCAAGGGTCAGGATCATGAAAATGCTTCAGCACAAAACCATGTGCGTGTGTGAAATCCAGACCGCCCTGGACAAAGCCCAGTCCACCACCAGCAAACACCTCAAGATCCTGGAGGATGCCGGCTTGATCACCTATCAGAAAAACGGACTGTGG
>JAIVHE010000569.1 GCA_020201255.1 Desulfobacteraceae bacterium | reverse complement strand
GTCCGGCTTGTCAACAGGCGGCGTATCGTTTCATTTTTAGGCATGCACTGCTCTTAACTCATATATTGTGGAAACAGGTTCCGTGTTTTCAACACTCAAAAATTCATGCAATTCTTTTATCGATATAGGGGATGAAGAAAAAACATCTTCCAAATCATTGACTTCCTGCATAGAGTCAATCGCCTCTTTGAATTTTGCCAGTGCAATCTCTTTGGACAATCCCTGGCCAACCAATCCATTCTCAAGACAAAGGGCAACCCAGTAATCATCACTTTTTTTAAATACGATCGTATAAAAATCCATGGCCATATTTATCCTTCCATGTGTTCGGTTTATTTGATTCGGAGACTTTTTCAACAATAATAAGCCTTCAGGATATGATTTGCAATCGTTTTGCATAGCTCCGCTCTTTCAATTACAAAGGCCCTGCCTTGTGCGCAACGTGAATCGGTAAACAGGTCTGTGTTTTCGGCTACTTTTCCCAGATCAGCAGATGGGGTCTGGCATTCTTGAGCATGGGCAGGAGCAGGGTTTTGGTGCCGCGTCACACGTATTGATTGATCTGAATTATCTGGTTCAGTCGTATGCAGACTTCGGCAAAATATGAATCCGACAATTTTTTCTGAGGATGAACCGTTGCCCGGCGTACCCGCCAGTCGAATGATTTGGGCTGGTGACATAAGACATAACTGGTTTTGCCTGGCCGGCCCTCTGTGTTGACCTTTCCGGTTGCAACGGCAAAGGGATTGTCCGCATTGTATTCTGCCGTGGTCATGGGCAGACCGATGACCAGGGATGTTTTGTCGTTGAAATTGCGGGGTGAAAGAACCAGAAAAGGATTGCAGTCGATCCAGATGATATCCTGCCTGCCCGGCACCCAGGGTTTCTTTTTTTTTGAACCGGCTGTTACCACTTTTCAGCCCCGACTGCACGGGTCTGCATGGTCTCTCCGCCATGGCGGGCCGGATCAAAGCGGGATAAACGTTCTTCCAGTGTCAAGTCAGGGCTCTGTTCGGGACGGATGATGATGGCACCCTCTTCCACTGACAGGTGTACCCGTTGATCGACGTGCAGCCGGGCCGCCCGGGCAATCGCCACCGGCAGTCTGACACCCAGGCTGTTCCCCCATTTTTTGATATCCAGAACAGTTTCCGTCATCATGATCTCCATGTATACAGTTGATGTTTAAACAGAGTGTAAACGTTGCCGTTTCTTTTGTCAATATTGGTATTCAGAAGAGCACTATTCAGGAAATGCCGTTTGCCAATCCGCATAAGATGGGATATTCATCATTCTTGTCTTGACAAGGTGCCGGGCATATGGAATTTTGAGCTTTAGAATAACAAAAGCCGGATCATCAGCGACAAAACAAAGGAGCAAGTGATTGAAATGGAAACGACCTATTTGACCGGAAAGCGGCTTGTCGAGAGTAACATCATTACCCAGGAAGAGCTGGAAAAGGGCCTGGAACGCCAGCGGCGGCAGGGGGGGAAGCTGGGCTACAACCTTATGGCCTTAGGATTCATCACCGAAGAAGAAATAGAGGCGTTTTTCAATCCAGTGCCGCTGCAGCCCAAAACGGTAAAAGAAACCGGGCTGAACGAGGTGTTTATCAATGAGCTGATCCTCAAGCATGCAGTGGACATGACCGAATTCACCATCCAGCAGATGTCCAGGTCCATGGGGCTGCCGCCGGTCATCCTGGATCCGTGCGTCAGCAAGCTGCGGCGGGACCGGTTTTTAGAGGTCAAAGGGGGCGCTGACCTGTCCAAGATGTCCTACCGGTACACGCTGTCTGACGCCGGCCGGAAAAAGGGGTCACAGCTCAAGGAGATCTGCCGGTACACC
>JAIVHE010000568.1 GCA_020201255.1 Desulfobacteraceae bacterium | reverse complement strand
CCCGTGACCTGGGTGGAAACCCCTTCAAGGGACAATCTGAATCCCAGGTAGGTGTTGAGAAGCCCCAGCCCCATCATCAGCAGAGCCACCGCTGTGTACAGGGCAATAAATGGTTTTATATTGGCAATCATGGCCATTGTCTCCTTATGGATGACGTGTGTTCAAAACAAAAGCCAGCGAATATAAACCAGACCGGTGTCTGATGTCAATCAATATTTCACGGTCTGAACCGGGAAATATCCAAGTTCAGGCGCTTGATGATTTTCTGGATGGAGGCCCGTTCCAGACCGCTGATGCGGGCGGATTCCGATATGTTCCCACGGGTGTGTTCAAACAGCCGGGTCAGGTAGTTTTGGACGCTCCATCATCTGTTTTTCCTGGGTGATGTTTCTGGCATAGACCACAATCTGCAGCCGGGCCTGGACCCTTGTGAAGCTTTTTGTTGACAAAAGCCTGGGTTCTGTCTAACTTTTTTGGAAAAGTTACCGGCATGTAAAAATGGAAAATGTTGTTATGAAACTGTCTGCATTTCTTGGTCCTATTGTAATCATATGCCATATCTGCCTGCCAGGGGCAATGGCAGAAGCGCCTTCCGCCAGAAAACAACTGGAATACACAATAGACAAAGTAACCAATATTCTCGCAGAATTGACGTCTGAAAAAGATACGGACAAAAAAGAACAGATGGCCCTGCTTTGTGACGCTGTCTATGAAAGATTCAGTCTTGCAAAAACAGCCCGGTTGTGTCTGATGGACCATTGGGGGAAAAGAACAGATGTGGAAAAAGAGGCATTTATTGCATTGTTTGGAAAATTTCTTGAAAACGCCTATCTGTCAAAAGCAGACAGATACCAGGGAGAGCAGGTTGTCTTTGTGAGGGAAAAAATTGATCATGACAGGGCACAGGTGCATGTCAGAGTCCTCCACGGTGTGCTGGTGATTCCAGCCACGGTAAAAATGCATCTGACCAGGGGCGGGCAGTGGATGGTTTATGACGTGACATCTTTCGGTATCAGTCTGGTGGGGAATTACAGGGCCCAGTTCAACCATATCATCAAACGCCATTCCTATGAAAAAGTGATTCAGATAATGGAAGAAAAAACAAATAGCCATACCGGTTGCAGGTCGTCATATCACAAGATCGAACATGGCGATATGGATCACCCGGTTTTGCCCTTATGCTCTCTTACGAGCCGGTCCCGTTCTTGTTTTAATGAGGCGGACAACCCGATTTTATAGATATGCGGGTTTTCAAATCTCTTGTATTCCCGGGGCAGTTTATTCAGCTGATTTCTGCTGAAATCGGCAATCTCATCCAGTTGTTTCGGCACGGTCAGGCGTTGTCCATTTTCAACCAATTTTTCCAGGAGCGGCTCTTTTGAAAACCCACCCAGGGACAAGGATTTATGCAAATCAATGGGATGATGCATGATATCAAAATTTGTTTCATCTGCCAGGGCAACTGCTTCGCCTCCATAGAATAACCCGTCGGGATGCAGCAGCCTGTATACCTGTTTTCTGCCCGGGAGGTTGATTTTTTCGATACTTTCAGACAGTTTCAGGCGTGGTTCCCTGTTTGCATATGCCAGTTTGTACACCCCGTCAAGTGCGGCATCCGGATGACCGGTTACCATGCTGGTTCCCACCCCGAATAAATCAATGGGGGCATCCTGATCCAGCAAACTTTTGATCACTTTTTCATCCAGCTGATTGGAAGCGGCAATTTTGACATAATCCAGTCCGGCATCATCCAGCATTTTGCGTGACTCTCTGGCCAGCCAGGCAAGATCTCCACTGTCCAGGCGGATACCTTTCAACCGGTTTTCAGTTTTCTCCATCTCTTTGCCCAC
>JAIVHE010000567.1 GCA_020201255.1 Desulfobacteraceae bacterium | reverse complement strand
TGATCAGTCCCAAACACCTTATTTTTCATCATAAAAATCTTGGTTGCAATTATTTTTTCTGAATACCATGAATTCATTTTGATTTTCACACTCCAGGGCTGTATCTATATATCGGGTGACAATGCGCATGATGTTTTCCAGCCTTTCAGAAGGCGGCATGGTGCTGCAGATCAGTGCCACATAGCTGCGGGATCTGACCTGCTGCAATAATGCCGCAAAATTGATATCAAATACCCAGCCGATCTGCAGTACCTTGAAATCATTGAGATTCTGTATGAGCCGGGCATCCACGATTGATTTATTGACCACTGCATCATACACCATGTCTGATATTCCCGGTGTATCGGCAAGCCCCAGTTCAATGGCATTATTTTTCTCTTTTTCCTGCCGAAGGTAATGATCAATGACCACTTTCCAGATATCCAGTTTGTCCGCATCCCGCAACATTCGTGCATGGAAAAGGCATTCTGTGGTTTCCCTGTCAGGCAGACGTGCCCGGTTATGGTATAAAATCACCCGGCAGATAAAATCGGCAAGATCCTTTGGCAGACAATTGAACACATTGTTTTTCTGGAGTATCTTTACCCCCAGTTCCGCATGGTTTTCCGATTTGTAGTCCACAAATGTCTTGTACCTGGCATATTGTTCAAACCGGCCGAGATCATGAAACAGGGCTGTTATTTCTGCCACGCGCTGCGCATCTGTCCCTAAAGCCAGGATTTTTCCGATTTGGATAATTTCGTTTCTGACCCGCTCGGAATGCTTTTTTTTGAGGATTATGTTTTTTTGAACATCTTCCGGGCCGGCTGCAAAGCCATCCACATACTGGTCGAACCACGCTTGCAGAAAATGGCAGGTATCACGATCAATCATCTGTCTGTATCCCTGTTTCAAATTTGAAGAGAAACCATACCGGGTTTGACTTTTTTTTTCAAACGATTCTTCCTGAAAAAAGGTTTTTGCACCAGTATACAGTTTTGCATTCTTGTTTCTATCCAGTAATTGTGTTACCAAATCAACAGGGGCCATTAAACGGTCCGCCGTACTGCAAAGAACAACCGCTGAGAGGAGGGAAAACACCATGATAGGTGCCATTGCTGGAGATATCATCGGATCCGTTTATGAACATCACCCGGTAAAAACAAAAACCTTTCCCTTGTTTGATGATCGGTGCCGGTTTACAGATGATACCGTGCTGACCGTGGCCATAGCGGATGCCATTTTGTCCGGGACATCTTACACGGATTCGGTCAGAACCGTCGGACAGCGCCACCCCCATGCCGGATATGGAGGAAGTTTTATCCAATGGCTTTTTGCAGATAATCCAAAGCCATACAACAGCTGGGGCAACGGGGCGGCCATGCGGGTCAGCCCGGTGGGGTTTGCCTTTACCACCGAAGAGGAGGTGCTGGACCAGGCCCGGATGACCGCCCAGATCACCCACAACCATCCGGAAGGCATAAAAGGTGCCCAGGCAACCGCCCTTGCCGTGTTTCTTGCCCGGACAGGTTGCGATAAAAAAACAATAAAGGAACGGACCATACAATTGCCGAGGCATTTTATGGAAATATTTCCCCTGATATCAGGACCAGAGTCGAAACCACCCTGCCCCCGGATCTGTGGAAAGTGGTACAGGCATTTTGTGACAAATACAGACTTACCCATTGAAAAATTGCTATTTTCAGGCATCATTCAGCAAAAAACCAATTTCTATGATCTGGGCGAAAGAGACCCATTCAGATACTTATGTACAATACTTGAAATAAGTGTTCGATACGGGATACCTGGGAAATTGCAATTAAAATCAGTCTTGGCAAATATAAGCCGGCAGTTTCTGGAAGCGCCCATGCTGGAAAAATTCTGGAACGAGCACCAGTGTGGGCTGCGCAACCGGTCCACGGAGCTGTGGATCATCATGATGCTGAATTTGTGGCAGAAGAATTTCGGGTAGGGACGTGTCAAATGTCAGGTATCAGGTTGTTGCAATATGCTATTTTTTGCTGTATATTGCAACAAACGCATCAAGGAGAAAAATATTATGGCAACAGCAATTCGCGTTTCTGAAGATCTTGAATTAATCATGCTTGGCCCGCATGAAAATTATTACCGGGATCTTAAAAATCCGTAAAACAGGAGAGAGGTAATCTGTCAGATAACAGTAGTCAGCCTGAAAGCTGATATTTTACCGCTTGCAGCTATCAAAACAAACGCTTTTTGGAGGCTATTTCAAAAAGTGACAGGAAATCTCCAACTTTCCATTGACTAAACTTATCATAGATGCCCCCAAATTAAGATATCCGATAATTATATCCTAAAAATTCACACTTAAAAATTGCACCCTAATAGGCTATACATAGGATATACAAAAGGAGGTTTGGATGTTTGCAAAAATACAAAAATGGGGAAACAGTCAGGGGCTTCGTCTTGCAAAGAATCTGCTTGCAGATGCCCAGCTAAATATAGGCGATGAGGTTGATATCAAGGTAAAAAAAGACGGCACTCTGCTTTTGTTGTAAGCAAGGACTTATTTAACCAAAGTACAGGTTTGGCTATCGTTTGTCCAATTACAAACACTGTTCGGGGGTTCCCCTTTCACATACCCATTCCGGATGATAGTAAGTTGACAGGCTTCATTATGGTCGAGCAAGTCAAACTTGTCGACTTTCGGTCCCGAAGCGCTAAGCGTGTAGAACGAAGTAAAGATCTACTGCTGTCAGAAGTGCTTTCCATGTTAGATGCATGTATCTATTGACAGGCCACCAGAAAAATACACCGGACCTAAAAAGCCGGGCCGGTGATTAAGTTGTTGGCAGACGGGGCTGCAGGTGGAAATTGGATAACATCAGAACACTTGGGCTTGATAATCTCCATTTCTTCTTGTAAAAGGGGGGGGGAATGGAGACAGAGAGACTATGAAATATACACCAATGAACATACCGGATGTCATCCTGATGAAACCCCAAATATTCGGGGATCATCGAGGATTTTTCATGGAAACTTTCCGGCAGGATGATTTCCATGAACAGGCTGGGCCTGTCACCTTTGTTCAGGACAACCACAGCAAGTCCAACCAGGGGACCCTGCGCGGACTGCATTACCAGATCCGGCAGCCCCAGGGCAAACTGGTCCGGGTGGTGTCAGGAAAGGTGTTTGACG
>JAIVHE010000328.1 GCA_020201255.1 Desulfobacteraceae bacterium | reverse complement strand
TCAATGCCCTTTTGCCATGCTTTGTCCCCCCACCCGTGCCATCCCGCCAGCACCAGAGGAATGTCGGTATCCGCAGCGGCCAGAGCATCCAGGAGCAGACCGATGTTTTTGCGGGGTTCCAGGGAACTGACAAACAACAGGTATTGACCGGGCAGACGGTATTTCTGCCGCACGGTTTCCACTTCCACGGTGCTGCACGGGGCAAACAACGGATCAGGGGCCAGGGACACACTGGAAACCATGGACGGCGGTACTTTGAATTCATCCATGATCTCCTGGCGGATGAACTCGGAAATGGTAAGAATATGCCGGGCATACCGCAGCCGGGTTTTGATGAAATATTCAAACAGCCATACCCGCTCTTTGGGGTGGGTGTCTTTGTACCGGCGCAAGGACAGATCGTACACCGAATAGACCGTGGGAACCACCGTCAATTTTGCCGGGGTGAACGCGGTTTCATGGTACAGGGTAAAATCAGATTTACCGCCCCTGAACAGGCAATTGAGCTGATATTCATACCAGCGCCACCGGGCGGCCCGCAGCCCGAATACCAGAGGATCCGGCAGGTGCCGCACCGACCGGGTGACCTGCTGCCATTTTCGGGAATCCGCCAAGGGGGGCATGGCATCATACACACGGCCGCCGTCGAAATAAGCAGTGTCAGCCAGAGTCAAACGATCCACCGCAGTGTATAGGTTGCGCAGATACCGGGCAATGCCGGTCAACAACCCGCTCATGGGAATCGCGTCAATAAGTATTTTCATATGTTCCTTAATTGGGGACAGACCACGATTAACATTAATAGGGGACAGACCACGATTAATTATAAATAGTATACATATAAATAGGGGTCTGTCCCCTATTAACTGTCCCCCTATTAACTGCCTTTCATAAGCCTATTTAAGTATCAGACATCACCATGGGAGGCAATAATTTTTTATTGGCATTTTATTGGGGACAGACCACGATTATTTTTCTCTGTATTTCTATGGCTATGGCCCATGATGAAATATGGTTAAAGCAATCAAACCGATAGCAATTTTTCTAGTGTCGGAATTTATCCCTTGTTCCAGCGGTGAAGAAGCATCCGGCAGGTAGAAATCAATTTTAATAAACCCTTTTTGGAAAGCTTTAATAGAAATTTCATCTGGAATTGAAACCACAATTGTTCTTGAGATTTCAGTGTCTAACAATACGGATTTAAGAACTTCGCCCTCGGACTGAATTATCAAATTTTGAACTGAATCATTCGGCACAAACGGCAACAGTTCAAGATTTATTTTCTCTATCCGGCCTTTAGTTGGCAAATGGATCTGGGCATAATTACCTTCAGACCATACGCCCCATTCTTCAAGATGTGACCAGCCCTTAATTAAAAACTGGGAAATTTTGCCAGATGAACGAACATCTATCCTTTCACCATGGGTAATAACAGGCAAGAAATCACGAAAATCCCTGTTGTCAGTGCAATCAGAATTATTCCTGCCTCTTCGTTCTTTAATATAAAGCGCCCAATAATTTTCTACGTTAAAACCTGGATGAAAACTGATCTTTCTTTCCGGATCGATAATATTCTTATATCCAAATTTGAGAAAATCTTCTTCTACAGCACAATCTGATATGATTTTCGCCCGCTCCCAGCCGGCAACGTAGGTTCTCATATCTTTTTCAATGCGCAAATTGTTGATATAGGTCAATACAGAAAAAATTGATATTAATAGAGCAGAAAAAATTATTGTTTTTTTTTTAAAAAGCAAAAAACTGCGGGGTAAAACGTAAAGCAGTACCCCGGAAGCGAAAACGGCAAATCCGAAATAAGACAGGCGGCTGTCCAAGAAGATACACGCGTGAATATTCACGCACCAGCTTTGATATTTTTGCGTTAAAGCTACAGGAATGGTTACTATAAATGAAAAAAAAAGCCCATAAAAAATCATTGGCACGGAAGCTTTTCTCAAAAAGTGCAGGTTTGTATTGTTTACAATTTGGGTCAACACTCTATTGGCAAGAAAACAGGTTCCAGAAAAAACCAATAAAGACAAGATCATTTGGCCTTTCCCAAGGGTGAAAAAAAACGACGCAATTTCTTTTGAATACCTGAAAAAAGAAGAAAAAGAGGTACCCCCATAGATGTGCCCCAACAGTGTTTTAAAAATTTGAAAAATCTGAACATCGTTTGATATTTTGTTTCCTGAATAATATGACGGATAGATCAGACCAAAGCCAATATAAATTATAAAAAACAGCAGGATAAGACATAAATCATTTCTTACATCTCTTTTTATAATTAGCTTTATAATTTTTTTGTATAAAGCATTGTTTGATTTCCATACAAAATTACTGCTTATTGACGCTTCGATTAATATAAGAGCAAAGCCGACAAGAAATCCATATTCGCTAAAGGACATTCCTGAAAAGCATAAGCATAAATATAAAAATTCTTTTATTTTAAAATGTGCAGTATAATTTGCGCCATACCTTGATCTGATGTCCAACAATTTTATTCTCGATATCAGAATCAAAAAAAGAGGAAGTGAAATACGGAACGGATATGCATTGGGTGCAAGGTGAAAGTAGTCCAGCGGATGGAATGAAAGCAGAATCAATATAACGAGGTATGTAATTTTTACCTTTAACAGTCTCTCAACATAGATACCTGCCAAAAAGAAATTAGAAAAATACAGCCCCGTATAAAAAGTGCGAAAATACATATTGTCTGCATAATAAGAACCAACCAGTGTAAATGGCAAATCTACAAAATGGACAATTCTCCCCTGACCGATGGCTGTTTCTTTAATAAAGATCCACGATGCCTCCCAACCTTGCATCATAACTTTATGAAAAAGTACGTCATCAGCCGTCAAACGATAGCCCGTCAAAAACAATAAAACCTGAATTACTGTCAAAGCGCCTATTATGCCGGGGGTAATTAAACCAGTAAAGGTCTTTGACATGTTATTCTTTTTCAATATTGCCGGTGGAAGCATTTTGGAATCCCCATATACGGACGATAATAAAAGAGATCAAAGGAACTATTGCAGCAGAAATAAACGCTGCGCCAACGTCAGGAAGCCACTTTTGGCTGATAATTGCAGACAATACCACTGTATTTACTGAAAAGGCAGCTATTGAAATCAAGAGGAGCCGACGGATTGCCCTCCAGGGATTGCCAGGAGATTGAAATGTCCATACATAATTACCTGCAAACGTCACAGCGAATGCCGCACAAAAGGCAATGGTGTTCGACAACAGCGTATGCATCGGCGTTAGTAAAACCAGAACTGAAACGATCAGCATATGAACAACAGTTGCTGCAATGCCGACTAATCCGTATCGTGTTACTACTATCGCCTCTTGTTTGATCCTCTTTTTAATGGTTCGAAGGTATGCCGAACCGCTAAATCCTTTTGTCATTTCCCCTCAGCCAGACAGAACACTGTAAGACCGGCCAGGCGATTATATTTCATCAACTTGAGTTCAATATGAGACAAACCGGCAAGCGTTTCATTTACGATTGAACAGTGCTGTTTCAGCTGCGATTGACGCTGCCGTTTATAACCACTGAAATAGTTTTCAGTCAGCCTCAGGAATGCCGCAATGGGAAATACTGCACCAAAATAATATACACCGCTCTTGACAGTTAAACCGGCACACCGAACTACATTTTCAATTTGTGTTAATGTATATCGCCGTTTGTGCTCTAAATACATATCATGTCCACTCCAAAGAAAGCCAAAAGCTGGAACCGATATTAAAAAAAGAGTTCCTTTATGGACCTTTTTTGCATAATCATTCAACAGTCCTATATCATTGTCAACATGCTCCAAGACATCCATTAAAAGAACTATATCAGCATCTGACCTATCAATTGATCGTCTAAAATGTATCGGTTTTTTTCCGGCCACAGTATCATCAAACTCCTCATCATAACTGACGTCGACACAAAAAGCTGTTTTTGCATCTGTAGCAGACAGAAGGTGTTTGGAAAAAAAACCTGAACCCGCACCAACATCCAGAATCTTTTCAATTTCAACATCTTTCAAGAGCATTTTTAAGGCTTTGGCTTTTGAGCGATAATACCAATGATTTTCTATGTTTTTGCCAAGAATTTCTGTTTCTTTAAGGTCCATTCTTATCCTCTGGTTCAAATACGCGCCGAACTAAGTATGTAGGACGGCGTTTTGATTCGATGTACACCCTTCCAAGATATTCTCCTATTACACCGATACCGATAAGCTGCAATCCTCCAAGAAATGTCACTGCCACCATAAGTGATGCATAGCCCGGAACATCCACCCCATGCATTAATACCTTCAATGCAATAAATACGGCAAAAACAAAAGACACAAGTGATACTGTAAACCCCAGATACGCCCAAATCCGAAGCGGTGCCGTCGAAAAGCTGGTAATTCCCTCTAACGCAAAATTCCATAATTTCCAGCCATTGAATTTGGTTGTCCCGGCAGCTCTATTGGGTCTGACGTAATCAACATAAGTGGTGCGAAAGCCCACCCAGGTGAAGAGCCCCTTCATGAATCGACGTGACTCTGGAAGCTTTTTTATAGCATCTACAATGGAACGGTCCATCAGACGAAAGTCCCCGACATTCTTCGGTAGCTTTGGATTTGCCATTATGTTATGTATGCGATAGAACCAATTTGCTGAAACACGTTTAAGCAATGAGTCCGTATCACGGTTGATACGTCTTCCAAGCACAACTTCGTAGCCCTCCCGCCATTTATTGATCATTTCCAAAATCAACTCTGGCGGATCCTGCAAGTCAACATCTATTGGAACCACTACATTTCCCGTAGCTGAATCGAGTCCAGCTGTAAGGGCAGCTTCCTTTCCAAAGTTGCGGCTCAAATCAACAATTTTTAGATTTTGGCACCTTTGCTGCAATGCCAAAAGAACGTCAAGCGTGTTATCGTTGCTTCCGTCATTTACAAAAACAAATTCAATACCAACATTTGGTTCAGCCGCAAAAACTTCTATCACTTTGTCAACAAACAACCCAACAGCATCAGCCTCATTGAACACCGGAACAACTAACGACAGAACAAACATGGCATCTATCTTTTTATTTTGTTTCAATCCCGACTCCATTTGCGGCTGGCATATCTATTGCTGAGCCGTTCGTCGGAAACCCCAAAGTGATGGTTAGCGGGACGGTTGCTTCATCCAAGCAAAACGCATCTCTTCTCTCTTGGAGAATCATAATTTTGCTATATATCATTCATTTACAGCTTGTGTCAACGATTGGCCACCCTGTTCAGTGCAGACGCATGGGTATTAATTGGGGACTGCGCAATTGGTCAGGCGTTCTGATCGATCTGGATTATCTGGTTCAGGCGTTTACAGCCCTCAACAAAAAAGGATTCGGCAATTTTTTTGAGGATGGGCCGTTTCCCGATGTACCCTCCAGTCAAACGATTTGGGCTGGTAACAAGGGACTGGAATCGGGTGTTTCAGCAATCAACCTTTGTTTTCGGCGGTCGTGGACTTTAGACAAATCACTACCGTTCGCCTTTCCGATACTAGGCCAAGCATGGGTCCAGAATTGGTAACAAAGTATGGCATCAGCGTTCGACAGCCGCTTTGACCGGGTCACGCCATTGTCCGCCGGCATCCTGGCACATCATCGGTGTGGGGTGGTATCCCAGGCTGTCAGGTACGGGCAGCTGCAGGTGCAGCTGACTGGCTGCGGCGGTTTCATTCATGCTGTAGTAAGGGGAGATCTGATACATTTGCGGTGTCGGAATATCTGGACAAGGTCAACCATGCGGCATCTGTCTGGGCGCTCCATTCATACGCGGATTTGTCCGGGTCGGCATTGGTAATTGTAATTGGAAATGTCTGTTGCCCTGCATTCTTTTCCGTGACAGCCAGATCCAAGCTGGTTGGTGAAACGGTTAACTGATCACCGATACTGCGTACCACTGTCAGGGAAACCGGTATTGAAACAGGATCGGTATCAGGGTCCAGGCCGGACATGATGGTGATGCGGCCTTCCCCTCTGCCTTCTCCCATGCCTTCGGAAACCGTAACCGCTGCCGTGATGGACCCGGGTGCTTCTCCATCTGCTGACGAAAAGGTTATCCATGGTGCATCGGTTGCCGGGCACGGATGTAGAGAAAATATGGGAGAAAAAGAATACGGTTGTCAAGATATATATGTAATAGGATTGAACTTTTTATATAAAAAAGTATCCAAAAATTCATGATTTATTGCGCTGTCTGTGTTTCAGGGGAGTAAAAAGCAATCTGTTTTTGTCTTTTCCCGGTCTGCGGACAATGCAACTGTGGACGTCGGAACATTGATCATCCCGGTGAGCCAGGCCAACAATTTTGTCAATGGACTGGCCAACGGCCTGAAACAGCTCGAAACCCAGATAAAGGAACAGGCTGGGCAGAACAAGGGTAAGCTGCAATAGCACGGCAGCAAAAAACAGCTGGGCCGGCAGGGCCCGACAGGAGAGAACAATGAAATCACATAAGAGACTGTCTGTTTGTGTAACCCTTTGCCTGTTGGGCTTTGTCCCCTTTTTTTGTGTTTTTTTTCATCCCGGTTCTCCAGCCTGGGCAAGGGAGATTATTGTGCTTACGGATGCGGCCCCTGATACCCGTATAACAGCCGGCAGCGCAAAAATTTACGGGTCCCCCGCACCCAACCATATTATTCTGGAAAAAGGAACAGACGTGGAACTTCTCCATTTTCCAGGCAGCAACACCGTTACCATAAACGCTGATTCGCAATCATTCAATGTGTTTCGCTCCGGTGCATTTGTGACATTTGAAGGCACAGACGGGACGGTTGTGAAAATGCCGGCAACCACGTCAACTCTGACGGTTTCCTTCACTGATATCAGTCATGATCTGTATATCAACAGCGGCCGGGTGATGCTGGGTGATCGGGAGATCGGCGCAAACGGTGCAAATAATCGGCCTGTTGCAGAATCCGTATCACTGGATGTGGACTCATCCGTACCCTACTTTGAACAGCAGCTCACCGGCCATGATCAGGACGGAGACACCATCTCCTATGTCCTGGTTTCACCTGTCAGTGGAACAGGGTATTCCTTTGCCTATGTAAATCCGGACACCGGGATGCTGTATATCACCAACGAACCCAGCGGGAACGATTCCTTTACCATAACCTACCGTGTTACCGACGGCCAGCTTTTCAGTGATCCAGCATCTGTCACAGTGCAGGTGTCCTATTTGTCCGAAGAGGAAAAACACACCGGAAAACAGGACGTGGATCCTAGAGAATATGCACACTTCAGCCTGAGCGCCTACAACAGTTATCTGCTGGGCGGTGATGTGACGCCATCCCAGCCCCTGTCCGTGGATCTGAGCACCAATTTTCCCGCACCCGGAGACCAGGGCCGCCAGGGCAGCTGCGTGGGATGGGCAACCGCCTATGCCCTGAAAACCTACCATGAAAAACTGGAAATGGGGTGGTCTTTGAATACGGCTGACCATCTGTTCAGCCCGGCGTTTGTATACAACCAGATCAATGGCGGCCAGGACGAGGGATCCTATATTTTCCAGGCCCTGGATCTGGCCGTCAATCAGGGTGTGGCCACATTGCGGCACATGCCCTATTCAGATACCGATTATGTGACCCAGCCGTCCGCAGCGGCGAGGGCCGAGGCAGCCGGATACAGGGCAGCTGAATGGTACCGCATCAATGATACCTCCCAGATCAAGGCAGCCCTTGTGAACCGGAATCCGGTGGTTGCGGGAATCACCGTTTATCAGCAGCTGATGGACCTGCACGGGGCGGACTCGGTGTATAGCACGGATACCGGCCAGAACCACGGGGGGCATGCCGTAACCATTGTGGGGTATGACGATAACCGCTACGGCGGTGCATTTAAAGTAATCAATTCCTGGGGCAGGAGCTGGGGAGACGACGGATATTTCTGGATACCCTACAATTTTGCGGCCCAGGACATTCTTTCCGAGGCCTATGTGCTCAAAGATGCTGAAAACTCACTGGTACCCCCCGGGGATGACGACAGAAGTGAGCCGGAGCCGGATATAAGCACCCTGCCCAACCTGACTGTGGCGTCCTGGGAGGTCTCTTATGACCCGCGTCCCAGAGGATCGGGAACACTGACCTATAGTGTTGTCAACAATGGAAACGGTACCGCATATGCCGGTGCGGACATCAACCTGATGCTGTCAAGGGATCCGGACATAACCCAGTCTGATTTTTATGTGGTCTATGAAACCATCCCCTTTGATCTGACACCAGGAGAATCAGTGTACCGGAATGCAGACAACGCCCTTTCTTTTCAGTTTCCCGACCGGCTCGAGCCGGGAGAATATTACATGGCCCTGTGGGTGGATGACCTGGATGTGGTGGTGGAATCCAGCGAAAATGACAATATTTCCAGGGGAAGCGATGTCATTTCCATCACGAGCACGCTGCCGGACCTCAAGGTCAATACCTGGTATGCGGAATGGGACAGTTTCGGTGAAGGGATACTGACCTATGAAGTGATCAACAGCGGCCAATCCAGGACAAACAGAACTGACTGGCTCATCAGTCTTGTTCTGGATGAGGACCAGGTCCAGGGCAATGGAAATGAGATCTATCTGTTTCGTGAACAGGCCAATTATTATCTTGAGCCCCATGAATATGTTTACAGGGATGCATATTCAGCAGTCCGTTTCAACCTGTACCAGGATTACAGAAAAGAGCCTGTTCCACCCGGTTTTTACTATATGGCCATCTGGGTGGATGATCTTAACATGGAAGAGGAAAGCAACGAGCTCAACAACGGTTCTTACAACTGGGGACGTGTGCCTGTTTTCGGCTGGACTTCCGGCAGAAGCGCTTTGGATGACAGCCGGTTTTCCAATACCCCGGAGGCAGTTCCGGACATGGAGCCGTCCGGCAGTGCGTTCAACGGGAAAAAACTGCCGCCGGAAAATGTGATTCTGCGCAAGGTGCATATATCCCGCACCAAATCCGGCAGCACCGTTTTGAACATGCCTGACGAACAAGGACTTCCGCCGATGGTGGACAAGCAGATGGCCCCGCTTTCCAAAACCATGTCTTCCAAAACAGGCCTGGTTTTTCCTGTAACAGACAAAAAGGCGATGCCCGGCAGCAGAAAAACCGGCAGTGAGTAGCCGCTGCGTAATGAGTAGCCGCTGCGTAAATAGCTGCTAAGAGAGTAGCAGTAGCCGCTATCGGATAAAGTCGATATCCTTCAGATCTTGCGAACCAAAAAGCCTGTCCGGTATGGCAACACCTGTTTCGATTGAATGGTCACATGAAAAGATGTGGGGTTCCGGGTTTATGACGGTAAATCCAAAAGAATTGATAAGGGTTGCGACATGGACTTCAAAGGGAAACGGATTTAAAAATTCGGGAATGGTTACGGTTGTGCCCACAGGGTCGCTGGTAAAGTAATCAATGAAACCATCCCGGTCCATTCTGCCAGCAGTCAGTTTTACGGTAATCCTGTCGGAAGGATAATATGCCGGGGCATTGGTTTTTAAAAACAGGAGATCATCCAGCAATCCGGCCCGAGCCAGCATCGTGGCATGCAGATTCCGCATCAACTCCTTGAAAACAGAAGCATATTTTGCGTCCAATCCGGCATAGACAAAGGCTTCTGCACGGGTGGCGGCATATCGTGACAAAAAGGATTCATACCGTAATTTTTCTGCATAAAAGTCTTCAAATCCCGGATAGATTTCTATGCCAGTGTATGCCCGGTCCAAAACAGGATCATGGTGGAGAAGCTGGAAACCGGATCTGGTGAAAAAATCGGTTATGATCATATATTCAAAAATACCGTAATATACGGCTGTGTAAGGTGAAATACCCCTTGTGGGTCTGCATGTCTGCAACAATTTTTTCATACAGATCAAACAGCTGGTCAGCACCGGTTGTTGATACGGCTGATGTGAAAGGTTTTGCCAGAAGATGCCCCAGATGAAAATACAACCAGTTTTGCTCATACAATGGTTTTGCAATGTCCGGCAGGTGTTCCCTTATGGATTCAGCAAGGAGAGAAACATTGCGGGTTTCTGAAAAACCCGGTGTACTGAAGGCAAGAATCAACAAAACAGCAATAACAGTTTTTTTTATTATATGATTTTCCAAATATGTCGGTATCGGAAAGTTTATACACATGACCGGTATTAAATCAAGACCATTTTTTGCTATTGACATATACCGGGCAAGGTGCGAAATTAATTTTGATTCAACGTATCCCGGTCAGGGTATTTCCGGCCATACAATATGCTTATTAATGAAAAGGAGTATTATATGAAGCTGAAAACCGTATTTATTGCTCTTGTCTGTATCGTTTTGTCATCGGTGTCTGCATTCGCCCAGTTGTCAAAAAACGACATATCCATGCTGTATGTGTCCATTTTTAACCGGGCATCCGAGGGCGGGGGAAACGCCTTCTGGCAGCCACAGCCGGATATGGCCTGGGCCGCGGATGAAATGCTGAGAACCCCTGCCGCCAAAAATTATTTCGGTGCGAGCCTGAATTCCAACCAGGCGTTTATCGAACATATTTATCAGAACACCCTGAACAAGACATTGGCAGATGACCCGCAAGGCATTGCACACTGGGTCGGCCGGCTGGATGCAGGTCAGACCCGGGGGGCTGTCGTGGCAGAACTGGTCGGGGCGATCAAAAACTATGCACCAGGTGGTCCAAGCTATGACCCCAATAATGCAAAAACCGTTGCCGCCTACAACCAGTTCACCAACCGGGTGTCGGTTTCCGACTTCATGGCGGATACGGTGCAGGAGCCACCGGCCAACTGGGAAACGGCAACCCAGTTTTCTTCCGCCGGCCTGAACGTGACCTATGATGCGGCAACCGTTACCGCAGCCCAGGCTGCGATTGTGAATTTTACATCCGGCGGCACATCCGAGCTGGAAGCAGACATCCTGGCATACATGGATATGATCTCCTCTGCCGGCGAGCTGTCCCCCATGATGGATGAGATCGGCACACTGCTTGAGGAAATAATGAACGCTGATTCATCGGTTGTGACCTTTGATCCAGCATTGCCAATATTGATGGAATCACTGAATGATATAACAAAATTGCCAGAAGAAATTACAGTCACAGCCGATTTCAATCCAGGCTATACCCCGGACCCGGAAAACAGCACAGCCGTATATACGGGCCAGACAGTGATCAACATCACCAATCTTGCATTTTCCGACACCGGTATCAACGCCAATGCCGCCCTGACAGCAACGGATGTCAGACGGGATGGAGAACTGGTCCTGACCGGTGCTATGACAATGGATATCAACGTGGGAATGGCGGGCAGCGGCATAGTCGTAAATATTCCCATCACGTTCTCCAACCTGCAGTCCCTGGATTACCAGATCAACGGCCGGGTTGCGGTCAGCACAACCGTCAGCACTGATGGCCAACTGCTGGCACCGGTGGTCATCGCCTTTGACAATCTGACCTCTCAGGATTTCAATATTTCGTCAGGTACAGTGGAGATGACCCAAACTGAAACTGCAGACGGATTTGATGCGCTGTTCAATCTGAATACCCATGAAGGGTTGGTGAACGGGCTTGTACAGCTGACCGAAACTCAACAAGGAGATACTGTTCAGACCATTGTTTCCACCCCCGGCACCATGACGGCAGGTGCCTATACGGTTGATATCAACAATGTGGTCATGGATCCGGATACCTGCCAGGATCTGCCTGTCGGCGGCAATATCGTCATTTCCGGGGCTGGTGAGACAAAGACCCTGGTTTTCAGCAACTGTACCTATACCATCAACTGAGATCATATAAACCACCGTCATGGCCGGTATTTCAGATACCGGGAAAAAAGCCGGCCATGACCGCTTCATTTCAGTGAAAAATACCATAAAAACATGCATGGGTCTGGTCCTGGTTACTGCATTCCTGTTTCCGGCCAAAGGATGCCGCCAGGATGCATACCATCGATCCGGACCGCAAGACAGTGGATGTGCAAAGGCATCGGGTATTAACCCTTGTGCTCAGCCGGCTGGAATGGTAATCTGCTTGAAACTGCAAGGAGCCGTGGAAATGAAAAACATGCAAAAGGCTTTACCTGTATGTATGATGCTGGCAATGATGACCATGGGATGTGTGGGCCATGATTCCAAACACCCGTCAGAAACCACTGCCCCCGTTTCCCGGCCGGCCAATCCGGCGGTGAAAAAATGTCTGGAAGACGGATATATTGTCGAACCGGTCATGGAAAACGGGGTGCCTGTGGACCACCGTTGTATCAATCCAGAAACCGACCGGGCATGCGGGGTGTGGGAATATTACCGCAAAGACTGCGCGCTGTAGGCCGGCGGTCCGCCAACATAACAGGCGGAAACAGGCCCAGCCCCGGGCTGGAAAGACAAACTGTGAATGTTTTGTCTGTCAGCTGGTAAATGCGTCAAATCCGATGGCTGCGGTAAAAGATGCCTGATCATACACCAGGTCCTCGCTGCTTACCACACCGATAAGGTTGATGGTGTTTATCATTCCCTGGTTGTTGTATATGATATGCACGTCACTGCCGTCATTGGAAAAGGAATAATCGCTTTCCTGTGCATTGGTGATGGTGATCCTGTCATCGGACGTGAAATTGTCTATCTGGACACTTGTCAGCACATCAGCATCATCAGTAAAATTGAATGCATCTTCTGCTGCATCAAAAAAAGCAGGGTTTTCCAGGGTCCCGGTATCGATGGATACCTGGGTTTTCGTGCCGGAATCATCCCCGAAACTGTCAATGCGCACCTTGGCCGCAGCGACTGTTGCCTGATCATGGGTAACCGGCATCTCTTTGTCAAAAGCGGTGGATGTGTCATAATCAGAAGGGGTGTCGAAAACCGTATCCGCCATGTAGTTGGATATTTCCACCCGGTTGGTGAACTGGTTGTAGGCGGCAATGGTTGCGGCATCATCAGGGTCATAGTACAATCCGTCTGGCGGTGCATACTCTTTGATAACACCGACCAGTTCAGCAACAACAGCACCTCTGGTCTGTCCTGCATCCAGACGACCGGTCCAGAATCCAATACCGTCTACAGTGTCATCTTCCGGTGTTTTGTTGAGCGTGTTCAGGTAGATATGTTCTATAAAAGCCCGATTGGTGTCCAGGCTTGCTCCAAAGTATGCCCGGGCATCGGTGGTGTCCAGCATCTCGGTTGCGGCAGCGGCCATGTCCGGCTGGGTCTGTTCAGTGGATTTCATCTTGTTTTTAACACCCACAAATGATAGCGTTATATATGAATTGATTACCATGTGCCGGGATCTGTAGCATCCATTTTTTGCCTGGTTGCATCACTTTTGAAGATATGGCAGTCATGGTATTCTTCAGGCAGGTGCATGCATCCTGACCCCTGGCTGACAACCACAAAAAAAACACAAAAGAGGTTTTCATGGCATTGACAAAAACCCAGGTATCCCGGTTGTATGTAACACTTTTCGGCCGGGCCTCGGAAGGGGAAGGGAACGCTTACTGGCAGACGGCCGGGGCTGATCCTGATATGGTATCAGCAGCGGATAACATGCTGCAGACCCGTGCGGCGACGGATTTTTTTGGGGACAGCTTGAATCAGGACACTGCCTTTGTTGAACATATTTATCTGAATTCCCTGGGAAAAACCTGGCAGGATGATCCTGATGGTATTGTCTACTGGATAAACCAGCTGGACACCGCAGGGTCCAGGGGAGAGGTGGTGGCCGCCCTTATTGCTGCAATTCAGGATCCGAAAAATGCCGGAGCTGCCCAGGATCGGTTCAACAACAAGGTTGCGGTCTCCGACCATACCGCAGATCATGTTTTTGAATATTCAGATGATATTCCGTTTGCAACTTTAATTGCAGGCGTGACGGAAGACGATGCCACCCTTGCTGATGCCGTTGCCCTGGTTGACGTATTTGCCGATGCACAGGAAGATACGGTGGGTTTTACCCTGACCCGGGCCAAAGACAGTATCACCGGTACCACTGAGAATGACATGATTCTGGGCACGGATGACACCTATAATGAAAATGATGTTATGGATGGTGGTCCCGGCATTGACACCCTGTCCTTGATGCTGTTTTCGCCGGTGACCGGCAGTGCGGAGATGACCGGGGTGGAAATCGTGGAGATCCGCAATGCCCATGCCGGCACAGTGCTGGATGCCGCAAACTGGACCGGCGTTGAAAAACTGGTCTTTAAGGACAGCCTTACCCGGACAGCGGTTCATCATGTCCGGGCCGGACTGGACATTGTGCTGGAAGAAAACAATCAGGATGTGTCGGTGGCCTATGCCGATGATGTGCTGGGATCCGACGATTTTACGCAGCAGTTGATTGTCAATGCTTTTACAGGCGGTATTGCGGTCACCGCCGGGGGGGATGACAGGATAACCACCCTGGATATCCAGGCCTCCGACGTCAATACCATTGTGCTTGCAGAAAATGATATCCACACCATTGGTATTTCAGGCAGTGGTGATGTTGGTCTCAGTGATCTGGAACAGGTGTCGACGGTCCTGGCCCATGCCGCCGGCGGGGATCTGGTCCTTGACATGTCCATGGTGGATCCGGCCATCATGCAGACCTATTTTGTCTCTGTACAAACCGGATCAGGCAATGACACGGTGACGGCATCGGCCCATGATAATCAGATCCATACGGGGCCTGGAGATGATCATGTAATTGTGCTCCAGGGCCTGAGCAAAAGGGATCTGCTGGACGGGGGAGATGGATTTGACATTCTCTCTCTTTCTTCTGAAGATTTCCTTGCTGCCGCAGCCGATCCAACCATTCCAGCGGAACTGAACAATTTTGAGGCCGTCGGTTTTCTGGATGCGCTTGATGCGGCTGCAGCACTGGATATCTCAGTTTTCAATGTTAATGCGGTTATCATTGAAGCCGGAATTGCCGGAGACCAGGAACTGACAGGATTTGATTCCGATGCCCTGGTGGAAATCCGTACCCCTGCATCTGAAACCGATTTGCTGACCATTAGCCTGACCGATGCCACCAATGCCGGGAGCAACGATGACCGGCTCAACATTTCGTTCAATGCTGACCTCAAAGCCGGAGACATTTTTGAAACCGCCTTTGACGTCAAAGGAATCAATCATATATCGGTTACAACAGCAGCTGCAGAAGACACCGAAGACACCGAAGACACAGAAGACACCGAAGATACCGAAGATACCGAAGACACAGAAGACACCGAAGACACAGAAGACACCGAAGACACAGAAGACACCGAAGACACAGAAGACACAGAAGATACCGAAGACACCGAAGACACCGAAGATGAGAACGGCGCATTGCCCGGCCCGGAAGACGGGTATGTGCTGGTACTGGCCAGTGATGCCAACCTGAACACCATAGATGTCACCGGAGAGCACGCCTTTGGTTTTTCAAGCACGGCAACATCAACCCTGGCCGCTGTCACAGCAAGGGACATGACCGGTAATATGACCCTGGATTTTACCACTGCCTTTGGCGCAGGTCAGGGGGTTGATATTGTGACCGGGGCCGGCAATGATACCATTACCGGATCTGTTTACGGCGATATCATTGATGCGGGAGCCGGCAATGACACCATTATCATCAGCAGCGGGGCCGACCGTATCGCAGGTGGTACCGGTGCGGACACCTTTGTGGTTTCAGAGGCCGGGGTGTCAACCGCTACCGGATTCAGCCGGATTCTTGATTTTTCAGCAGTATCGGATCCCGCAGAGGCTGACAGGATAACCAATATAAACAACACCATCGCAGCGGATGTTTCCGGCATTGATGTGTCGGCAGCGGAAGCATCCGGCGGGGATGAGATGGAGATCATGGCGGATGTTGCCGATGGTATTATCGCTGTGAGCGGTGCAGATGCCCATCTGATCGACACCTTTGATGAATGGATGAGCCTGGCAGCTCTGGTGACGGAAAACGGGTCCACCGCAGCCTTTGAATTCCTCGATGACACCTATATAGTGGAAATGGGGGCCGATGGTACCGCCGACAGTCTGGTGGCACTTTTCGGTGTGGTTTCACTGGAAGCCCTTGCATCTGAGCCGGGAGACAATACGGTCATGGTTTCCGGATGATAGATGGTGTATATGTTCGGGATTAATTGGGGACGGATTAATTGGGGACAGACCACGATTAATTTGAATTTTAATTGTGGTCTGTCCCCCAATTATCACACCATGGCCTGATCACCTGATCATTACACAAACCCCCCTCTGTGTTTTTGTGAACTTTGTGATCGGTGGTAGAAAAAATGTGGTCTGTCCCCGATTTCTTGTCCCCATTTAATCACAATTTCATGGGCTAATCACAACTCAACGTTTGACTTCATACCCCTGCGAGCCAAATAATGCAAGTTCATGGATTGGCGCAGGTAGGTTTTTATAACAGCCTGGCGGCTGATATTTAATTCCTTTGCAATGGCATCAAGTTCCTTTAGCATATCAACCCCAAAATCAACATTCACTCTCTGAATTGCCGGTTTCATTTCACCTTTGTTTGTAAAAAATTGAGATACATCTTCGC
>JAIVHE010000566.1 GCA_020201255.1 Desulfobacteraceae bacterium | reverse complement strand
AATATTGCCTATGAAGAATTAAAAAGCAACCTGACCCCGGCTGTTTTTAAAAGGGAGCCCACCCGGTGGGCATCTACCCCCAAATTCCGGTTTCTTCAGCACAAGGCCCTCAATGAAAAACATTTGCAAATTGCGGAAAAATTCAACACCCTGGTGCCTTACAACCGTCACACCATCCAGCCGGAACAGCGCTTTGCGCTGGGCATCGTGGTTGGCGGTGTACCCTCGGCCGTGGTGAGTGATTTGTGTGCAGAATTCGACAGAACCGACATCCCCCTGCTCAAACTGGGAGCGCCATATCCTTTTCCGGAGCAATTGGCCAGCCAGTTCATGGATGCCTGTGACCGGGTCCTGGTTATTGAAGAAACCGACACGGTCATCGAATATATGCTGCGGGACAGGCACAAAACCTGGGGACGGCTCACCGGCCATGTGCCCATGGAAGGGGAGCTGGTGCCGGAAAAAATTGCAGCCATCCTGAACCAGGCCCTGGTTGAAAGTAATCAGCTGCCGTTATTTGAAACAGACAGCGCACAGACCGGATTTTCCCTGGCAGCCTCTTTGGACCTGCCCGTCCGCAAACCCACCCTGTGTCCGGGCTGCCCCCACCGGGCATCTTTTTATGCCATCCGCAAGGCAGTGCCCAAAGCCATCTATCCCTCGGACATCGGGTGTTATACCCTGGGGTCCAACCTGGGCGGGGTGGACACGGTCCTGGACATGGGGGCGGGCATCACCCTGGCTTCGGGTTTCTGGCATGCCTTTCACCAGGACGGGGAAGCCAAACCCATCGTTGCCACCATGGGGGATTCCACTTTTTTCCATTCCGGCACCACAGGACTTATCAATGCGGTGTACAATGATGCAAGATTTGTCCTGGTGATTCTGGACAATGGCATCACTGCCATGACCGGGATGCAGCCTGCCATCACCCAGGGGGCCCTGGTGGACGGCAGAAAAGGCAATGCCATTGCCCTGGAAACCATTGTCAAAGGCTGCGGGGTGGAATATCTCCAGGTGGTGGATCCCTATGATGTGGACCATACCATCGCTGAAATCAAAAAAGCCCATGAGTGGGCCATGTCCCCGGAAGGGGGCATTGCCGTGATCATTTCCCGGCATCCCTGTGTCATCGGGCTGCGGGACCAGGCCCTGCCGCAAATTTTTGAGGTTGAGATCACGGATGAATGTGATGACTGCGGCCTGTGCCACCTGCGGTTTGAATGCCCGGCCATGGTGAGAAACCCGGAAAAGAAAAAAACCGAAATCAATCCGGTCTTATGTTCCGGATGCGGGGTATGCCTGCAGATTTGTCCCAAAGATGCGGTACAGACCGTTTCATAAAGGAGAGGATATGAAAACCTGTAATTTCGTATTGAGCGGCCTGGGGGGGCAGGGCATATTGTTCATGACCAAAATCCTGGCCCAGACCGCCCTGAACAAGGGATATAATATCCTGGGAGCGGAAACCCACGGCATGGCCCAGAGGGGTGGATCTGTGGTGTCCCATCTCAAGATCGGAGATGCCGGATCCAGCCTGATCCGGGCCGGGGCAGGAGATTTTCTCATCTCCATAGATGAAGCGGAAACCTACCGGTTTCTGCCTTGGATACGGCCCGGGGGCATGGTCTTTGCCAATGCCGCTGCACAAGGGTTCCCCGATGACCGGGTAAGGCCGTATCTGGTAGAACACAAGATCACCGTCTTTGCCATGGAAGCCGGTAAAACCGCCCTGGAACTGGGGGCACCCAGATCCACCAACCTGGCCATGGTGGCGTTTTTTGCCGCCTTCGGCCAAGGCCCCCTAAAAGCAAAAGCCCTGCGGGCCACAGTGGAAACAGCGAGCCCTGACAGCGTAAAACAGATC
>JAIVHE010000565.1:3646-4575 GCA_020201255.1 Desulfobacteraceae bacterium | reverse complement strand
CATCTCTCTGGCATTTAAGAGTTGACCTTTGTCCATGCCTTTCTCCATTCCGATTCTCTCGGCACTTGTTACATACGGCATTTTCTTTTCCTCCTCATAGGCAATCAGGTTTTGCGTAAATTGTTCTGTTAAATCATCGGGCAGCATCATCAGCCAGTCCACAAGCCGGTAGAGATCCAGGATGTCTTTTGAGGAAAAGCCTTTTTCATAGAGTGCCTTGGTAATGGTCCATTTCCAAGAATATCTTTCCCGGGGATTATCTTTGGTGGCCTTTGTTTTTAAATGGGCGGCAGTGATGATCGCAAACGGGTTTGTCTGATTCAGCAAATCCTCTATTTTATCAGCGTAATCAATCAGCTTTATCATGGGGAATTTAAAGTGAATCTCACAGCCCCATTGCTCTGAAGTATATGCATTCGGTCTCCAGGAACTGATTTCATCCGCCAGAATGGCCAGGCTGGTGACCGGCCGGTAATTTTTGTCAAAGATGCGGTAGTTGTAAATGTACATCCGTCTGGGAAAGTCCAGGTCTTTGTCGCTTTGCACTTCAATATGGATCATCACATGGAATGGTTCATTCTGCAAGGACCAGACCCTGACAAGTTTGTCAGCATGCTTTCTGCCGATTTCCGCATCCCGCACAACCTGTTGTAATTCTTTGTCAAGAAATTGATACCCCTTGTCCCAAGCAATTTCACGGGCGATGTCAGGGAAAAAGAACTGCATCAGTTCCTTGAAATACAACTCCATACCCTCTTTCCAGGGGCTGTCATAGTCATCTGTATGGTTTTCTGTCGTATTCATGTTGCTATTTTAATCATATCTGCCGGATAAAGCAAGATTCAAAAAAGGGCCAAAGGCCATGCATATCTCTTTGTCGGCAGCGACCCTGCCCCTGAACCTGATCTTCTCCATAACCGAACATCAGA
>JAIVHE010000565.1:0-3499 GCA_020201255.1 Desulfobacteraceae bacterium | reverse complement strand
CAGGTGTTACTTGAAACGGTTGTTCCGTGGTGCAAGCGATAAAGCAGTTTTTGATATTTTCTTTGCCGTAAAAGTCTATTAACCGGTATATCCCTCTGGTGTCGCGGGGACTCGGCCTTTCTGCGGACAGACCGTGGGGTGAAAGGGTGTTCTTGAGGATATCGTGTTTGTCCTGTGTGTATGATTTTTTAAAATCCGGAGGTCAAGTGTATTCTTGATGATGTTAGTTGTTGGATTGGTCATTAGTTATTATTGAATTGTTGTTGAAGAAATAATCACGCTTGACAACAATCACGCGAGGCGTTATTATATATAAATATGATCAGATCATTCAAATGTAAATATACTGAATCGCTATCAAAGGGTAATACTATAAAAAAGTTTGCCAACATTACCAGGGTTGCGCGTCGTAAACTAAGGCAGCTTGAAATCGCTGGTCGCCTTGAAGACTTAAAAATGCCCCCTGGTAATCATCTTGAAGCACTAAAGGGGAGCCGTTCTGGTCAATACAGTATCCGCATCAACGCCCAGTGGCGAGTATGCTTTCACTGGAAAGATGGCGGTGCGGAAGATGTCGAAATTGTCGATTATCATTGAGAGGTGTTTGTCATGAATAAATTGGATCCAGTAACGCCAGGTGAAATTTTAAATGAAGAATTTTTAAAACCTATGGGGCTCAGCCAATATCGTTTGGCTAAAGAAATTGGCGTTCCTGCGCAGCGAATAAGCGAAATTATTGCAGGTAAACGTTCAGTAACAGCTGATACTGACTTACGTCTGTGCCGTTTCTTTGGTTTATCCAACGGTTATTGGTTGCGTGCACAAGCAGCCCATGACACAGAGGTTGCTGAAAGAACTCTTGGACCGTCATTAAACAAAATCAAACCTTATACGGAATTTGCGGTTCAACAATAGTTTTGGTTGTTGGTTGCTGCTCAAGAATGGTAATTAGTCACAGAGTATTGCGGCCTGAAAATCCCATTACCGGGCATCGGGAGTCACAACCATCGTTGCCAACCGGGCGACGTACGACAGATCTGAACTGATTGCCAGCCATGGTTGAATACTGTATTTTCAACATGATCAGTTTCTGTGGAGGTCAATGCAAAGTCATACCCGACAAAAATAACGGGGTCTGCTTCAAGCATCTGGGCAAGGCTTAATGAAAGCGAGGCCACGGTTGCAACTGGAGGCATTTGATATTTGACATTCAATGCATCCATCAGCCATTTCTGGGTATCGTTCTCCTGAAACGAGAAAAAAAGGTGTTTTAGCGGCAGACGTCTGGCAGTGAGCACAGAAGATGAAATGGTCGGGATTCCAGTCAAACAAGGGATCGGAATCACTTAACAGAAAATCGGTTGCAATTTTTTTTTGATTAATGGTGTCATCAAATTCTTGCCAGTCGATATCACCGCAAAGATAAATACTTTTTCAGACAGGAGAAGCGGTCTTAGATCTACATATTTTACTGCCAGGCAAAACATTGATACACAATCTCAATTATTTCTTTGTGGGTGTATGCCCCCCGTATCTGGTCCTTGCCAATGCTGAACATGAGGTGAAGCTTTTTGCCCAGGGGCTGCAAAGTTTTTATCAATTCTTCGTACGGGGGGATCAGCCAGATATTTTTGTGATCCAGCCGGGTCTTCAGGTCCAATGTTGTCTGTTGGATTTTATGCCGGGTCTTCGGCGGTTATTTCTTCCAGGGTTTTTCTGAAGTCTTCAATGTCTTTGCTCTGGATGGTGGACTTGTGTAATTTTCTGAGCATTATGGCCACTTTGTGGGAAAGATGGTTCTGGAATCCGGTTGTGCCTGGACCACATGATGGCAGCCTGATACATGCGTTCTTCCGTTTCTGATGATCCCGGGGGAGTCGGGATCTGAAGGATCAGCCCATGGGTCTTTTCAGGCAGTGCCAGATCAAGGCTAGTCTGGATGACATTGCCGCCGCCCAGATCATCCAGCACAAGCACGTCTGCCACGGACAGTCCGTGGGTGAAGGTGGTGTCTTTGAGGATGTCGTGTTTGGCCTGATATCCCTGGTAGGATGTGGTGGCGGAACGGGAGGATGTTTTTCAGGTTTTTCGATTTTTTATATAATCAAAAATGCAATCGGTGAATACAAGCAGGTCATTGAGGTTGTTTTCAATTATGTTGGCCATTACATTCAGATCCAGTTGCTGGTATTCGTGCACCAGAATATTTCTGAATCCAATCATGTTGCAAAGGTTTTTTTCAATATCCGCAGAAATGATCTGATGCTCAGCCAGTATTTTAACATCCCCCGCCTGTATTTTCGAATGGTATAATTTGCCAGGTCAATGGTCTGCTCACAAGCGCGCTGGATATTGATGGCAATGGCATCCTGTTTCAGGAAATTTTTTTCAAACGGCACGTTATCAGGCAGATGATAATATGAAAGAATCGGTCAGCATTTCAAACTCTTCGCAGGCATAGGTGTCGGCACAAAAAATCAGTTCACCAGTGTGGATGATCTCCATCTGCATCACAGTATTGACCTGTCTCAGATTGATCAGATCAACCTGGATTCCCAGTTCAAATGACAGGTCACACTGCAGGGTGAAAATCTGTAAACCGGTCATTTGTTTGGCTGCCAACGGATGCAGCAGCATGGCGATGTCAAGGTCGCTGGTGTCCTGGTGTTCGTTGACTGCCCTGCTGCCGAACAGATAGATTCCCTGCAGACGGGGTGCATTTTTTTGCAGAAAACCGATTGTCCGGGATATGATTTTCTGGGTATTCATCTGGACCTTGTGGTGTCTGTTTCCGTATTTTTCCATCATACTACTGCCACTGTATAAATTTATCCTACTGGAAGACAAGACAAATTGTCAACGAAAAAGGCGGTTCAAACCTGGACCGTTATATCGGAGCAACTGGAAAATCAGCCCAGGGATCTGATCTGAATTTTATAAAGGGAAATCTCTGGTGAACCCGTGCCGCTGAATGGATAGAAGTGCAGTGTCAGGGTATTATTGATCCATTATTGTTGTCAGCACTTGATTTAGGAGAGGCATCCGTTTTGAAACTCGCCATCCAGGAAAAATCCGCTTTCAAAGGCATCGCTTACCTCTTTGTCGGTAGCGACCTTGCCCTGCTCAACTTCTTGTAAGCCGGCCTTGACTTCCCCGACAAACCATTCTTCGTATTCAATGAATCGTTCTATGGCCTGGTTGATCACCCAGGATCTCGGCTGGCTTAAATTTTCAGCCAGACTGTCAAGCCGCTCCAGAATATTTTCATTAATCCGAATGGTTGTTGTTTTCATGATTATCTCCTTTTTTTTATGCTTATAGAATACATCAGAATACAAAATATGCAATTCTAAAACTATACCTTATGCCATCAATTTTTTTGAGGGCGGGCCGTGTTTCAGGAACCTTGAAGTATTCACGGGCAATGCCCCTCAACGATGGGGCCACAATATCCTCGACAATTGTCCCCATTTTGTTGGCCAGTTCTCCCCATTTTTTG
>JAIVHE010000564.1 GCA_020201255.1 Desulfobacteraceae bacterium | reverse complement strand
TCCAGATCATGGGAGAAAACCGCTTTTAAAAAGGTATCCACCCACCAGAAAATATCTGTTTTTTTCACAATTTTGCGCAACGCCCGCATGCGTTTTTTCCGTTCATCAAGGCCCATGTGGCAGGCCTGGTAAATGGTATCGGCAATGCCCGCAATATCGTGGGGATTGACCAGAAGGGCGTGTTTGTACAATTGGCTGGATGCACCGGCAAACTCACTTAAGATCAGTACGCCGTCCGAGTGGATATTGGCGGCACAATATTCTTTGGCCACCAGGTTCATGCCGTCTTTGAGCGGTGTAACCAGGGCGATATCCGCAGCCCGGTATAGAGCGGTCAATTCGGTTCTGTCAACGCTTTGATACAGATAGTGGATGGGCACCCATCCGGGCCGGGTGAATGTGCCGTTAATTTCACTGATCAACTGCTCAATCTCATGTTTGAGGTTTTCATATTCAGGAATACGCTGCCGGCTGGGGACCACAATCTGAACCATACTGATCTTTTTCTCCAGCTCAGGATACCGCTGCAATGCATTGCGAAATGCCAGCAGCCTTTCAGGGATGCCTTTGCTGTAATCCAGGCGGTCCACCCCGAGAATCAGGTGGTCTGCTTTAAATACAGTGCGGATTTCCCCCACTCTTTTTTCCACCGCACTGGTGCCGGCTTTTTTTGCAAATTCATTGTAATCAATACTGATGGGGAAATTGCCCACCCGGACCATGCGGCCGTTGACCTCGGTGGTAAGAACCTGTCCTCTTCCTTTTATTCTGATATGCTTGAGCATGGCGTGCACGCATTGGACAAAATTGCGCCGGTCTCTTTGGGTCTGAAAACCGATCATGTCATAGCACAAAAGGGACTCAAGAATTTCAAACCGCCATGGCAGCTTGAGAAACAGGTCCAGGGGCGGAAACGGAATGTGCAGAAAAAATCCGATTTTTGCGGTTGCGTTTTCTTTTCGCAATGCCTGGCCCACCCCCATTAAATGGTAATCATGCACCCAGATGTGGTCATCTTTGGTTTTGATCTGCTCGGCAATGGACCGGGCAAAGATGGTATTGACTTTCTGGTAGGCGCTCCAATAGTCAGGCGAAAAATCACACCGGGTCTGCAGGTCATGAAACAAAGGCCACAACACCTGATTTGAAAATCCGAAATAATACGCATTTACCAGTTTTTCAGACAAGAAAACCGGTTCAAAGGTATAGCCAAAATCTTTGGCCGCACGGGCAAATACGGATTCCAGTTCTTTTTTGTCGTGGGCCCGGGAGGTGCCCGGCCACCCGATCCATAATCCGCCGCGGTTTTTTAACACCGGTGCCAGCGCAGTTATCAGGCCACCGGATCCCTGTTCTGCCTGCCACTGGTCTTTATCGTCTTTGGACAGGACAATGGGCAGACGGTTGGATACGATGATCAGCCGGTTCTTTTTCGACGCTTTTTTCTCATTGTTTTTACGCATTTTTTCAGCCTTTTTTTGTAGCAGGAGCTTCATTTTATCCAGGTTCTTAGCCATACCTGGCTGATTCAGTTTACCCAGAAGATACCAATATTTCCGGTAGACGAAAATAAAGGGTTTCCCCCATTTTCAGACTTTTAATGCTGTAGAAAAGGCTGTTTGATCTATTTATATGTTTGCCGCCGGATGGATCCAGGGGCCTGATTTGTTGTCTTACTCCTCAGTGTATATGAAAAACAACAAGAAAATGAAGAGCGGCCCCTGGGTTGCAAGGTTCCCGGATCAGGAATTTACCAGGCCTTTTTCAATGGCGATGGTGGTCAGCTGCGACACATTGTTCACAGCCAGCTTGGCCATGATGTTGGCCCTGTGGCGTTCAATGGTTTTGGGACTGTTGCACAGCATGTCTGC
>JAIVHE010000025.1 GCA_020201255.1 Desulfobacteraceae bacterium | reverse complement strand
TGAGCCAGGATCAAACTCTCCAGTTAAATCCTTGACTTACATCTTCTAAGCCACTAAAAACTCTTTAAGGTCTTGTTTAAGACCCGCTTCAAACTTATCACTGACCAATTTTCAAAGATCAAACATTTGGCAAAACTTGTCTGTTACAGCCACATTTTTTTGTGACCGAAAAACCTGGCTAATATACACATACCATTTGGCTTTGTCAAATCTTTTTTACAATCAATCCAAAATAATTTTATGGAATTTTTTTTTCCCGGCCCGGAGCAGTATTTCTCCCTGATCCAGGTCATTTGCCGAGACCATCTGGTCAAAGACTGATACCCGATTTCCGTTGATATAGGCCCCACCTTGCTTGACCAGGCGCCTGGCATCGGATTTGGATGCACACAAACCGGTTTGGGTGAACAGGTCCACCACCAGGGCTTTATCCACGAATCCATTTCTGGCAAGATGGGTGGCAGGGACCGATTCATCCGAGGCAGGGGAATGCACGCCTCTGGGAATGGTGGCCCCGGGAAGCAGATCGTTTGGCACATCAATACGGCCAAATACCGATGCCGCAGCTTTCAGTGCGTTGTGGGCCGCATCTTCCCCATGGGCTATCTTTGTGGCTTCATAGGCCAAAATGGTTTTTGCCTTGTTCAGGCTTGCACCTGAAAGATGTTTGACCTGCTCAATTTCAGGCATGGGCAAAAAGGTAAACAAGGCCAGAAACCGTCCCACATCCGCATCATCACAGTTTACCCAGAACTGGAAATATTCATAGGGGGAAAACCGTTCCGGATCAAGCCATACCGCTCCTTTATGGGTTTTGCCCATCTTGATTCCCGAGGCGGTTGTTATCAAGGGAAACGTGATACCAAAGGCCTGTTTGCCAAGGGTTCTGTGGATCAAATCAATGCCGGCCACAATATTGCCCCACTGGTCACTGCCCCCCATTTGGAGAAAGCAGTCATGGTTTTTTGCCAGTTCCATGAAATCATACGCCTGGAGCAGCATGTAATTGAATTCAATAAATGTCAGGCCTTCTTCTGATTCCATGCGGGCCTTGTAACTTTCGGCTTTTATCATCCGGTTGATGGAAAAATGCCGGCCGATATCCCGCAAAAAAGGGATATATGCCAATTTGGTCAGCCACTGGGCGTTGTCCAGCATCAAGGCACGGCCGTTGTCAAAATCGATGAATCTGGAGAGCTGGGCCTGAATCCCGGCCTTGTTCTCATCAACCTGCTCCCGGGTGATGATCTGCCGCATTTCCGTTTTTCCCGACGGATCTCCAATGAGACCGGTGCCGCCTCCCACAAGACCAATGGGACGATGGCCCGCCCGCTGCATGTGGGCCAGGGCCATGATGCACACCAGACTGCCCACATGAAGGCTGGAAGCGGTGGGATCAAATCCGATATAACAGGTTGCCCTGTTGTTATCCAGGTATGTTTCCAATTCCCGGGTATGGGTCACCGCATCAATAAAACCCCGTTCTCTCAAGACCGATAAAACATTCATGAATGCAAATCCCTGCTATTTTTTGGTATATTCAACCGCCCTGGTTTCTCTTATCACCACTACTTTTACCTGGCCCGGAAAGGTCAGGTTTTCTTCTATCTGGCGGGCGATCTCCCTGGACAGCAGCGCGGCATCATCGTCACTGATTTTCTCACTTTCAGTGATCACACGGATTTCACGGCCGGCCTGAATAGCGTAAGTGTTGACCACCCCGTCAAAGGCATTGGCAATATTTTCCAGGTCTTCCAGGCGCTTGATATAATTTTCCATGCTTTCTTTTCTGGCACCCGGACGTGCCCCGGACAGGGCATCAGCAGCCTGGACAATATAATCATATACCGATGTGGGGGCCTGGTCTTCGTGGTGAGCCGCAATGGCATTCACCACTGAATCAATTTCCCCATATTTTTTTGCCAGCTTGGCCCCGATGATGGCGTGCGCACCATCCACTTCATGGTCCACTGCCTTGCCGATATCATGGAGCAGACCCATGCGCTTGGCCAGTTTAATGTCCAAATTCAATTCCGCGGCAATGGTACCGGCCAGAAATGCCACCTCAAATGAATGCTGCAACACATTCTGGGCATAGGATGTTCTGAATTTGAGTTTCCCCAGCACCTTGATCAACTCCGGGTTGATGCCATGGACCCCCAGGTCGAAGGCAGCCTGTTCACCTGCTTCTTTAATGGTCTGTTCCACTTCCTTGGAAGCTTGTTCCACAACATCCTCAATTCTGGCCGGATGGATCCTGCCGTCGGAAATCAGTTTTTCCAGAGAAAGCCTTGCCACTTCCCGCCGGATCGGATTGAATCCTGAAAGTATGACCGCCTCGGGGGTGTCATCAATGATGAGATCAATACCTGTGGCGGCTTCCAGGGCCCGGATGTTTCTTCCCTCCCTGCCGATGATCCGGCCTTTCATTTCATCTCCGGGCAGATGCACGACCGACACGGTTTTTTCCGCCACATACTCGCCGGCATACCGCTGTATGGCAGTGGAAATGATTTTTTTGGCTTCTTTGTCTGCCTGTTCTCTGGCCTCATTGTTGATCTTTTTAACAAGGGCGGCCCCTTCATGCCTGGCTTCTTCTTCCATGGCCTTGAGCAGCAGGGCCCTGGCCTGCTCCAGGGTCAGGCCGGATATTTTTTCCAGTTCTTTTTTTGTCTCTTCCACAAGGGTGTTGTGATATTCTTCTGTCTGGGCAACGGCATCAAGTTTCGTATGAATCTCGACTTCTTTTTTCTGGAGGGTGGCTTCCCTTTTTCCCATCGCATCTTCTGTCTGATCCAGTTTTTCACTTTTTCTGGAAAGCCTTCTTGCCTCTTTTTTCAATTCTTCACGGGTTTCCTGGGTTTCTGCATCAAAACTGCTTTTCATTTCCAGAAGCCGGGACTTTGCTTCCAGCCTGGCTTCTTTTAAAAGGGTATCGGCTTTTCTTTCAGCTTCTTCTATAATGCGTTTTTGTTCCGCTTCAATTTTCAGGTTTTCCTGAAGAATCTTTTTTTTGCGCACAAAAAAAGCAATGACTCCCAATCCCAGCAGCACAACAATTATCAATGAGAGTACGGTTTCCATTCAACAAGTCTCCTTCAAACATATAGTATTATCAACACGCCAAAAAGGCGGTTGTACGTCTTTGATACAAATTATGGAATGGAATAATGATGGGAAAACGGGGTTGGGATTTGAAAAGCACCTGCTTAAAAAAAACAGTTACCCCCACAGATTGCCGTGTTGCGTTTAGGGCTTTGAACCATTGGTTCAAAAGTGGGCATCCAGATAATACCTTCAGGCTTTTCCTTGCTAACGAGGAACCTGCTCACCAGTATCAGGGTGGATTCCCTTTTTAGTATGTGTTAGGACAAAGTCTATCATACAATCACGCACATTGCAGGGGTTGTTGTTCGGACACAACGCTACTGTTTTTCATTCAAGTCCTTTATCAATTTTTTTTACCAGAGATGACATTTTTTTTTCAACATCTCTTTCAAATTCCGAATGTTGCAGTTTCAGCTCATGAAAATCCTTTGACAGGTTCATGGCAGCCAGAAGCAGAATGGCCATCTTGTTTCGCCCTGAGCTTTTGCTTTGGAACATCCCTTCTGCCTCCTGAATATAATCGGTTAAATATTGTGCAACCTTTTCCGGATTATTTACCTGGCCATCAGGTTTAAATCGAAATTCTTCCCCAAAAAGATCAATTTTGATAATTTCATCCAATGAAATCCCTTTACCAAAACAAGGTTTCGATCACACATGTGATCAGGTTTCTTCTGACCGTGTAAAACTGTCCAGTTTTGTCAGAAGTGCGTCAATTTTTGATTGAATCAACGCTTCTTGTTCTGAGAACGTTTCTTCTGTCTGGTTCTTTTTTTCCAGGTCTGCTTCCAACTCTTTTATTCGTGAAAGCAAACCCTGGTTTTCCGACCGAAGTGCCTGACAGCGTGCAATCAATCCATCCACTTTATTGCTGATATCATCAAATTTGTTCTTAACTGAATCATTACCCAATTTCATAATCTCACAAAGTATTATTTCTGGTCTCAGTATAGATCAAAACTTTTGACAAAGTCAAGGCAATTCATTTTCCATTTGCCCAATCAACTGCCGGGCTTTTTCCAGCTCGTCCAGGGTGTTGACACCCATGACCTGTCGTGGCTCCGCCAACGTCTTCACAGCAATTTTTTCTTTTTGTTTCACCGCAATATCCACCACATCAGTAAGATAATATTCCGACTGGCGGTTGTCCGGCCGCAGCAAGTCCACTGCCCGGAATAAAAAATTGCGGTTGAAGCAATAGATGCCGGTATTGATACGCTGGATTGTTTTTTCAACAACACTGGCATCTGCTTCTTCTCGAATGGCCACCACATTCTTGTTTTGATCCTGGATAATCCGGCCGTATCCGAATGGGTTTTCAAGATCCGCAGCCAGAAGCGTTACCACAGCATCACTGGTTTGATGGGCCTGCACCAGATCAACAAGGGTCCGGGGTTGTATCAGTGGCACATCACCACACAGTACCACCACATCCCGGATATGGGCTGCCAGGTGCGGCAATGCCGATTTTACGGCATCACCGGTTCCCAAAAGCGTTTTCTGCAGGCAAAAGTGCACATTGAAATGAGCTGCCACTTCCTTTTGCACCTTTTGGGCCTGGTGTCCAACAACCACATGGATATGGTCCCGGGTCAGGTGCATGGCACTGGCAATGACATAATGCACCATGCTTTTGCCTGCTACCTTGTGAAGCACTTTGGGCAGGTCTGATTTCATCCTGGTTCCCTTGCCGGCAGCCAGAATAATCACACTCAACGCATCCATTTTTTTTCCTTTGTTTATCCGGCTGAATTGATCGCCACTAAAAATTGATCGCCACTAAAAAAGGGTACATCCCACATGGGTGCACCCTTTTTTACAGCACATTGTGATACCAACAACTAATCAGGCATAAAAGAATATACGCATTACTTTTTTACTGATGAGATATTGAGTCTGTGCACGGCCCGCCGCAAGGCCATTTCAGCCCGCAAAAGATCAATTCCTGCAGCACGGGTGGCCAGGCGCTGCTCAGCCCGCTCCTTTGCAGCCCGTGCCCTGGCAACATCAATGTCGCTGTCACGTTCGGCTGATTCTGCCAGAATGGTCACTTTATCCGGCAGCACTTCTGCAAACCCGCCGTTGACAAACAGATGCCGATCTTTTTTTTGGGCATCAGTATACCGAAGCGTTCCCAGTTTCAGGGATGTTAAAAAAGGCGTATGCCCTTTGAGGGCACCGAATTCACCTTCCGAGCCTGGTGCCACAACACTGTCAACCGGTTCGCTGACAATCGCTTTCTGTGGTGTCACCACTTCAAGAAATAGTTTCTCGGCCATGATTTTCCTCCGAATACTTAAGCGGATTTTGCCTTTTTAATGGCATCTTCAATGGAACCTACCATATAAAAAGCATTTTCCGGAAGATCATCATGTTTGCCGTCAATGATTTCTTTAAATGATCTTACGGTATCTTCAACTTTTACAAAAACACCGGGCATACCGGTAAAGGTTTCTGCCACATGAAACGGCTGTGACAAAAATTTCTGCAGTTTTCTGGCCCGCTGTACCGTAATCTTGTCTTCATCAGACAATTCATCCATCCCCAAAATAGCGATGATGTCCTGGAGTTCCTTGTATTTTTGCAGGGTCTGCTGAACCACCCGGGCAACATGGTAGTGTTCTTCCCCGATATAAACGGCATCCAGAATCCGGGATGTGGAGTCCAGCGGATCCACCGCAGGATAAATCCCCAGTTCGGCAATCTGACGGGAAAGAACAACAGTGCCGTCCAGATGGGCGAAGGTGGTGGCCGGTGCCGGGTCGGTCAGGTCGTCGGCCGGCACATACACACATTGTACTGCAGTGATGGAGCCTTTGTCCGTGGAGGTGATCCGTTCCTGAAGTTCCCCCATGTCAACTGCCAGTGTGGGCTGGTATCCAACTGCAGAGGGCATGCGCCCTAAAGTGGCGGATACTTCCGCACCTGCCTGGGTAAAACGGAAGATATTATCAATGAACAACAGTACATCCTGGCCTTCCACATCACGAAAGTGGAAAACAGAAATACCGCCATGCTGCATGGCAATGTTGTTCACCATTTCCATCATGATAACGGTTTTTCCCACACCGGCACCGCCGAACATGCCCATTTTACCGCCCCTGGGGAAGGGAACCAGAAGATCGATAACCTTGACACCGGTTTCCAGAACCCGAACACTGGTGTCCTGTTCAATAAAAGCCGGCGCATGTCTATGGATGGGCATTGTTTTTTCCCTGGAAATATCACCCAGGCCATCCACAGGTTTTCCCACGACATTGAGTACACGGCCCAGGGAGGCTTCGCCAACCGGCATCATAATGGGCGAGCCGGTGTCTTTTACAGGCATGCCCCGCTGAAGGCCGTCGGTTACATCCATGCCGATGCACCTGACAACGTTGTCACCCAGATGCTGGGCCACTTCAATGACCAGGTTGTCCTCTTCATCCCCGATGGTGGGATTGGTTACGGTCAGGGCGGTGAGAACCGACGGAAGATTGCCGGGTGTAAATTCAACATCAACAACCGCACCAATAACCTGTGCTATTTTTCCTATATTTTCAGCCATTTTTTTCTCCTAATAAAGCTGTTTACATATGTTAGCATATCTTTTTTGCTATTGTATGACGAATTATCCCTTGAGCGCTTCAGCACCACCGACAATATCCATGAGGTCTGCTGTAATGCCGGCCTGCCGGGTCTTGTTATAAATCCCCTGGAGTTCCGCCACCATGTCTTCACAGGCTTTGGTGGCATTTTCCATGGCCCGCATACGGGCGGCATGTTCGGAGGTGGAGGTCTGGAGCAGTGCATCATATATCTGGATAAATACATTTCTGGGCAGCATTTCTCCCAAAAGCGCATCAGAAGACGGTTCACAGATGTGTTCCGGAAGGAACGAAACATCTGCATCAGTCTGTTTTTCTTCCACCACATCGGCAAGGGATGGGATGGGCAGAATTTGTTTCACCCGAGGTTCCTGTCTGGCCATGGTCTGGAACTCGGAATAAATCAGATATACTTCATCAACAGCGTCTTCAAGGAAACTGTCTATCAGCTGCTGTCCCGGTGTGGATGCAAGGGAAAACCCGATCTTGCCCCCCACCACATCCAAAAACTGTGCATCAAGGGTGTAGGGAGATTTTTTGACCCAGTCCCTGCCTTTTTTTCCAAAGCAGTAGAAAGAGACTTCCTTGCCCTGCAGTTCAGATTGGATTAGATTTCTGGATTTTTCAATCAGATTGATGTTGAATCCGCCACACAGTCCTCTGTCAGATGTACAAAGAACAACTACCACTTTTTTGACTTCTTCGCGGGGAACCAGCAGAGGACTTGCATCCGAACTGGATTTACCGGCAATACTGCCCAGAACGTCAGCAAATTTGGAGGCATAGGGTTTAAACTGCTCCATATTGTTCTGACAACCGCGCAATCTTGAAGTGGCAACCATTTTCATGGCAGAGGTAATCTGCTTTGTCTTTTTGACACTGCCGATTTTTGATTTTACTTCTTTTAATGTTGCCATTATATCTACCTTTCAAGCCTGGTGTTGGTGAAAAATTTTGTTAGCTGACCCAATAACACCCCAAGGTGTTTAGAGGGTATCCTTGAATTCTTCATCATAGGCTTCCAAAGCCTGTTTGAGCTTGGATTCGATGTCCTGGGTAATTTCTTTTTTCTCTATCAGGCCTTGGTAGATTTCAGGGAACCGGTTTTCAACAAAAGGATAAAGACCCTCTTCATATTTGGCAACCGCTTCTTTGGGGTATTTGTCAATATATCCTTTGGTGCCGGCATACAGGGCAGTTACCATTCTTTCCATGGGAAGGGGCTGGAACTGGGGTTGTTTGAGCAGTTCCACCAGCCGCTCGCCCCGGGTCAATTGTTTCTGGGTGGCTGCATCCAGATCAGATCCAAATGCGGCAAAGGCTTCCAGCTCACGGTACTGTGCCAGGTCCAGACGCAGGGTGCCTGCCACCTGTTTCATGGCTTTTACCTGGGCTGCGCCCCCAACCCGGGATACAGAAAGTCCAACATCAATGGCCGGCCGGACACCGGCAAAGAACAGGTCTTTGTCCAGAAAAATCTGACCATCGGTAATGGAAATAACATTGGTGGGAATAAATGCAGACACGTCCCCTTCCTGGGTTTCAATAATAGGAAGTGCGGTCAGAGAACCGGCACCTTTTTCATCGCTCAATTTGGCAGAGCGCTCCAGAAGCCGGGAATGGTTGTAGAAGATATCGCCGGGATAGGCTTCACGTGCCGGCGGCCGTCTCAAAAGCAATGATACCTGGCGGTAGGCAACCGCCTGTTTGGACAGATCATCATAAATAATAAGGGAATGCTCGCCTTTGTCCCGGAAATATTCTCCCATGGCACAGCCTGCATAGGGTGCCAGGTACTGCATGGCAGCGGACTCGGAAGCAGATGCCACAACCACGGTGGTGTATTCCATGGCACCATGTTCTTCCAGGGCTGCCACTACCTGGGCTACAGTGGATTTTTTCTGGCCGCAGGCAACATAGATACATTTCATATCGGTATTTTTCTGGGCAATGATGGCATCCACTGCTACGGCGGTTTTACCGATCTGCCGGTCACCGATGATCAGCTCACGCTGTCCCCGGCCCACAGGCGTCATGCCGTCAATGGCCTTGGCACCGGTGTAGCAGGGTTCATGAACCGATTTTCTGGCGATAACACCAGGGGCCACCAGTTCCATATTCATCAAGATATCGGAATTGATGGGACCTTTGCCGTCAATGGGGTCTCCTGTGGTTCCCACCACGCGGCCCAGCAGGGCTTCACCCACGGGTACGGATGCGATACGCTCGGTCCTTTTGACCACATCCCCTTCCTTGATGACTTTGTCATCTCCCAGGATGGCAATTCCGACATTATCGGCTTCAAGGTTCAATGCAAGGCCCAGAATTCCGCCGGGAAATTCCACCAGTTCCATTGCTTTTACTTTTTCCAAACCATATACACGGGCGATACCATCACCCGCAGAAAGAACGACACCGGTCTCATTCAGATCAACCTTGGCATCAAATCCTTTGATCTGATCTTTGATTATCTGGCTTATTTCTGCTGCTTTAATTTCCATTAGACACTCTCACCTTTTTTTAAAGTTTCCCTCATATTGATCAGCTGAGTTTTCACGCTGCCATCCAGAACAAGATCACCGATTTTTGTAACAACACCGCCGATGAGACTTGGATCCTGTTCAACATTCAAAACAATTGTTTTACCGACTTTTCTGGAAAACGCATCCCGGATTTTTTCCACCGCCTCTGAAGACAATTGTGTTGCAGAGGTGATACTGGCCTTGACAATGCCTTTGAGTTCATCAGCCAGATCCTTATAGTAAGCGGCGATGTCCCGCAGGAATGCAATTCTTCCCTTGTCGGCTTTTTGGATTGCAATTTCAGCAATATCCTGCTGAAGTTGTAACCTGGCTGCTTTGAATTCCTGTTCAATATTGCGCTTGGCCATATCTTCCAGTTTCACCGCCTGGGCTTGTGCCTGGGCGATAATGCGTTCTTTTGCCTGTTCACCCTGTGTAATATAATCTGCAATGATCTGTTTTGATTCCTGGTCCAGATTCTTGAACCTGGCCTGGTATTCAGCCAACTGTTTTTCAGCATCCGCTTTTTTTTGTTCCAGATCTCTTATTTCATCTGCAATCTCTTTTGTGCGGGATGAAAAAAATGCTTTCGCCGGTTTTCTGCCAAGCAAAAACAGAGCAACAGCGAGAACAGTAAAATTCAATGTTTTCCAGGTATCAATTTCCAGCCAGCTGTTGTGGACCTCTCCATCTGCCGCTGCCCATACCGTGGCAGTGGCAATGGTCACAATCGTGACGACTATCCCTGAAATTGTAACCAGTTTTTTTTCCCATCTGTTTTTTTTCATCAGAAAGCCCTCCCCAGAATTTTTTCACCAATGGCATTGGCAAATACGTCCACGTCGCTTTCCAGGGCTTTTCGGGCCTGCTCTGTCTCATCTGCCACCTGCTGCTTGATCTGTGCCAGGTTGGCCTGAGCCTTTTTGTTGATCTGCTCGATAATTTCCCGCTCCTGTTTTGATCCCTCTTCCTCGAAGGCTTCTTTCTTTTTTACGCCTTCGGATCTGGCCTGACGCAACCCGCTCTTATAAGATTCCTCCTGGGAAGCAAGGTCGGCAGATGCTTTTTCAACGCCGTTTTCAAGGCCTTGCATCTTTGCCTTTCTTTCCAGAAGCACTTTTCGGATGGGTTTGTACAGCAACAGATTGAGTACAAAAAGCAGAATCAGGAAATTGATCATCTGATACACCAGTGATATATCAGGAATCACAGTTATCATAAAATTCCCTCCGCCAGTTAATAATTATAAAAAAATCAACCACTTATATCTTACTGACTGTTTTTACGCAAAAAACAGTCCAATTGCCAGTCAAATCGAGACTTGAGTACCATCCAGGTAACCATTTGTCAACATGGAATAAGAAAATATTTCCCATCTGGACAGGGTTGGTGCCGTACATGCATTTTTTCAACAAAATACCAGAAAACCTGATGGATCAGGTGCTGGAAAATTTGCGCATGCTGATATTGAGTAAAATACCGAATCCCACCATATTGGTAATTACAGAAGATCCGCCGTAGGAAACCAGGGGCAAAGGAACCCCCACCACCGGCATCAGCCCCATAACCATTCCAATATTAATGAAAATCTGCCAGAATATCATGCTGGTAATGCCGAATGCCAGAATTGATCCAAACATATTGCGGCAGTTATAGGCAATATTCAGCCCCCACAGCAGCAGGACAAAATACAACACCAGAAGAACGGTACACCCGGCCAGACCCCATTCTTCCGCCAGTACGGATAAAATAAAATCCGTATGCTGCTCCGGCAGAAAAGACAGGGCATTCTGGGTACCTTCCAGAAAACCTTTGCCGGTAATCATGCCCGAGCCTATAGCAATTTTGGACTGGATGATATGATACCCTGTACCCAGAGGATCTCGATCCGGATCAAGGAAGGTCAGAATCCGTTCTTTCTGGTATTCTTTGAGACCCGTAAGCCAGACCACGGGTACAATCAAAACCAGAAGTCCCCCCAGGGTGAGCACCACTTTTTTTTCAACTTTTACAAACAAAGTGATGGAACCTGCAATGAGCAGCAGCAGCAAACCCGTGCCCAGATCCGGCTGGTTCACAATCAATGCGACAGGGATCATACAGAGAACAGCCGGTTTGAGCAGATTTCTGAAGTTCAGCCCTTCCGGCGAAACCGTGTCGGCATAGAGGGAAGCCAGGCTGATGATCAAAGAAATTTTCATCAGTTCAGATGGCTGTATACTGGCAAAACCCAAAGACAGCCATCGTCTGGACCCCCCCCCTGATTGGCCGAAAAAATAAATACTCACCAGAAGTCCTACACAGGTGACATAAATAAACAGATTCAGCTTGTCCAGATTTCGAAAATCGATTACCAGAATACCAATTATCACCACCAGACCGGCTCCCATCCAGAACATCTGTTTTTGAAACAGATAATGCAGACCGGTTCCCTGCCACCCGGCGCTGAGAGCAGAATACAAAATGACAAGGCCGCAGGATCCGATAGCCAGAATCAGCACAAAAAATCCCCAGTCAAAATGTTCTATTAAACGCCGGTCAAACATAGGCTTTTTTATCCTTCTCCGGCTGTTTTTGGTGGTGGTGTTGTATGCGATCCGGAAAGGTTCAGATAGTTTTTCACCATGGCTGCCGCCACAGGTGCGGCTGCCGTGGAGCCGTGTTCACCATGTTCAATAATCACTGAAATGGCTATCACAGGATTGTCGGCCGGGGCATAGCATATAAACCAGGCATGATCCTGCAATGTCCTTATCAGATTTTCGTTGTCAAATTTTTCACCGGTTTTTCTGGAAAAAACCTGGGCAGTGCCGGTTTTTCCCGCAATTTCAACCCCTTTGATACGAACCGACCGGGCAGTTCCCCGGTCACCGTGTACAACGTCTAAAAGCCCTTTTCTGACATGTGCTAAGGTTTCTTGGCCGGCTGGTATCCCCCCGGTAATATCGGGGTCTATTTGTTTCACCACATCGCCCTTACTGTCTGTAATATGTTTTACGATCCTGGGCCGGTATAACGTCCCGCCGTTGCCGATGGCTGCTGTCAGCACTGCCATCTGGAGGGGGGTGACCAGATTGAACCCCTGTCCGATACTGATGGAAAGGGTCTCTCCTGCCTGCCAGGACTCCTGGAACCGTTTGCGTTTCCAGGCAGCTGTGGGGATCAGCCCATTGCGCTCATGGTCCAGGGCAATGCCGGTGGACCTTCCGAGTCCGCATCCTCCGGCATACTGGGCCAGGGCATCCACCCCAATTTTTTCTCCGGCCTGGTAAAAAAATACGTCACAGGATTGGGCCAGGGCAGCCTCAACAGAGAGTTTTCCATGGCCATACTTGCTCCAGCAATGGTAGCGCCGGCTGCCGAAGACATAATACCCAGGACAAAAAAAAGTGGTATGGGCGTCAATGGCCTTTTCTTCCATCGCAGCAATGGCGGTTACAATTTTATATGTTGAGGCCGGCGGATATTCCGCCTGAATGGCTTTATTGGTCATGGGTTTGCCCGGGTTATCCATGAGAAGACGCCATTTTTTACTGGAGATCCCGCCGATGAAATCATTCTGGTCAAAGCTGGGACTGCTGGCCATGGCCAAAACATCGCCGTTGGATGGGTCAATGGCCACCACAGCGCCATCCTGGTCTTTGAGCAGGTCTTCAGCCACCTGCTGCAGGGAAAGGTCCAGGGTCAGGTGAAGATCATTTCCAGACACAGGTTCCACGGTTTTCAACACCTTCATCACCCGGCCGTTGACATCCACCTCCACCTGGCGCCCCCCCCGCCTGCCCTGCAAAAAAGATTCAAAACTTTTTTCCACCCCGTACCGGCCGATGCTGTCACCGGATTTCACATGGGGAAAGGTACCGGTTTCCAGCTCTCTTTTGTTGATCTCTCCCAGATATCCCAGAAGATGGGAAGCCATTTTGGGATAGATGTAATACCTGGTGGGTTCGATTTCAATGTGGATGCCCGGCAGATCGAATTTATGGGACTCCACAATGGCCAGCTGATCTCTGGAAATATCTTTTTTCAAAGTGATCGGCTTATAAAAAGCGGCATTGCCGGCCTTCCGGATATTGTCCATGAGGTCTGCATAAGGTTCATGGATCAAAGACGACAACAAGGAAATGGTATCTGCCAGAGGTTCTGCATCTTCCAGCACAACCACCAGATCGAACGCCGGCCGGTTGTCCACCAGCAGATGATTGTTCCGGTCATATATCAATCCCCTGGATTGTTTGATACTCTTGAGGCGCACGCTATTGGTTTCAGACAGGCGGCGGAACTCCTCCCCTTTGATGAGCTGGAGATATACCAGCCGCAGAAACAACAGGACAAATATGATCAAAATACAGAGACTGGCTGTCATTATCCTCTGTTTAAGCCAGTCCCGGTCTGCGTTTTTATTGAGTTCATGCATTTTACTCATGCACCTTTTGTTCCCAGCTTTTTTGAAGCATCCGTACCATGTAGCGCCAGTGCTGATAGCACAAAGAAAGCAGCCATACCCCGGGGGGAACCAGTAAAGTACCCCATAACAACTGCGCGCCCATGAGGGTGAAATCCATCTGCCAGACTGCTGCCTTGCCCTGCTGAATGAATACGCTGAAAACCACCAGTCCCTGCTGAATCAAAATTGACAGCATACTGATAACCACAATAAACAGCCCTCTGGTCTGGAAAACAATTTGTTTTCCAAGCTGAACAATGAGGTACATCCAGATATAGGAAAAAGTGTACAGAAAAAACGCCCCCCCTGACAAACTGTCCATGGTGCTGCCGATAAACACAATGGCCAGTACCACCGCATGACGGGAAAAATGTAAACTTACAAACAATACCAGCATGATGGTCACATCAAAACTTTGGGGAAACCAGAAAAAACAGGGGGAAACAATCGTTTGAAAAATAACGAAAACCAGGGTGATGAGGACAAAAAAAAGCCCGTTCATTTTTTATACACCAGGACCTCTTCCAAGGTATCGAAATCCACACTTGTTTCAATGGTGATATCCTGAAACAACTGGGAATGCTCTTTTGCGACATCCCGTATCCGTCCTATTTTCAACCCCTTGGGAAACACCTGATCCAGACCCGAGGTGACAATCATTTCTCCGGAGTGAATTTCATCCTTGCGCAGGGCATACACAAAAACACAGGTATTTTCATTGCCGCCCTTGACCATTCCCCGGGCCCGGGTATTCTGGACCAGGGCATCCACAGCTGAATTGCGGTCGGTTATGAGCAGCACCCTGGAAAAATTGCGAGACACCGTGATGATCTGCCCCACAATACCCTCTGATACAATCACGGGTGCGGTTTTTACCAGACCGTGGGTTTCTCCTTTGTCAATCATGATGGTTTTAAACCAGGGAGAAGGGTCCCGTCCGATAACCCGGGCCGCCACATAGGTGTCAGGTACGGAAGTGGTAAAATCAACAAATTTTTTGAGTCTGGCATTCTCTTTTATCAACTCCCGGTTCAAATTTTTGATCTGAAGTGCCCGGGAGATTTGTTTTTTTAATACAGCATTCTCTTCGACGGCCTGAACAGCTGCAAAATACGTATGCCAGATGCCGGCGGTAAAGGAAATGGTTTTTTGCACCAGCATCTGGAAAGGCGCTGTCAGGGTGATAAAAATTTTTTCCGGGCCGTTCACCGGCAGGGTTTGACGGCTGGTCATGGTGATGACAATCAAATTGATGGCAACAAATAATGCCACACCAATGACGATAAGCATTCTGCGTGAAAACATGTAATCAGTCGATGGCCACTTCAGTGAGAATATCCATACTGTCCAGGGCTTTTCCGCATCCCAGCGCAACTGTGGTTAATGGATCATCCGCCACAACTATGGGAAGCCCGCTTTTTTCCCTGAGCAGTTTATCAAGGTTTTTCAACAGTGCGCCCCCCCCTGTGAGTACAATACCCGAATCCACGATGTCAGCCGCCAGTTCCGGCGGAGTCTGTTCCAGGGCAATGCGCACAGTTTCCACGATGGCTTCAATCTGCTCGGATATGGCCAACCGGACTTCTTCGGAATCAATGGCCAGGATCTTGGGGATGCCGGATACCAGATCCCGTCCCTTGACCTCTATGGTTTCCAGGTTTTCAGGATCCGGATATGCGTTTCCAATGGTGGTCTTGATTATTTCAGCAGTCCGCTCACCGATGAGCAGGTTGTATTTGCGCTTGATATGCTGGCTGATGGAGGCATCCATTTTGTCTCCTGCCACCCGCAGAGAGCGGGTATAGACTATGCCGGCAAGGGAAATGACAGCCACTTCCGTTGTACCTCCTCCGATATCCACCACCATATTACAGGTAGGTTCGGTAATGGGAAGTCCGGCACCAATGGCTGCGGCCATTGGCTCTTCGATCAGAAAGACCTCCCTGGCACCGGCTGATTCGGCAGATTCCCGGACTGCTCTTTTTTCCACCTGGGTGATACCTGAAGGGACGGCAATGATGATCCTGGGCCGCACCAGGGTTTTTCTGTTGTTATGAACCTTGCGGATAAAATGTTTGAGCATGGCTTCGGTGACTTCAAAGTCGGCGATCACCCCGTCTCTCATGGGCCTGATAGCCACGATATTTCCCGGGGTTCTGCCCAGCATCCGTTTTGCTTCCATTCCAACAGCCAGCACCTTGTTTTTATGCCGTGGATCGGTTTTTACGGCCACCACGGAAGGCTCACTCAATACAATCCCTTTTCCCTTTACATATACCAGTGTATTGGCTGTTCCCAGATCAATGGCCAGATCATTTGAAAATGCACCAAGCAAAGAGTCCGTTATAAAGTTCATTTTACCTCTTTTGATTTTAAAATATTAATAGCCAGCCTTTGTAAAAATAACGCTTTTGCCTGAAATGATAGTTGCTACCAAAATTGGCGCTGTTTTACAAGAACAAAGTCTAATATTTGAATATTTGCATGTTTGCTGTTTTCCGATTGTGTATCAGGAGGAGCTTGGCAGGAGCCCCTGGACCAAAACACTGCATGGAATGCTTCAAAAACGCAGGCAGTTGGCAATGCAGTCATGAATTTTTGGCCGAAAATTTTTGATTTTTTCATTGGACCGGCTGGGATGTACCCGGTTGGTCAATAAAATCACCACAAGACTGGTTTCAGGGTCTATCCAGAAGGAGGTACCGGTAAATCCCAGATGTCCCACAGCTTTTTGGGAAAAAAACCGACCGGCTGATGAACCTGTCTGTGAAGGCGTATCAAAGCCCGCAACCATGGTTTTACCCGGATATTTTTTCACAAAACCAGCCAGGATCTCAGGATCCAGAATCCGGGTAGGCCTTTGTGCAAGCCCGCACAGGATTTCCAGACACAGTATGATCTTTTATTCCCAAGGGGCTGGTGATACGGTCCCGGACAAAATGATCCAGGCGCTTTTGTGTCACGGTTTCAATCACCCAGCACAGCAGCATATACCCCAGATCGCTGTAGATCTGAGATACCCCTGGATTTTTTTGCAGCGGTTCGGAAAGTAACCTTTTGCGCAGGCTGTAAAGGGGATCAGGTTGTTGATAAATGGTTTTAAAGTACTCACGGTGGGGCGGCAGTCCTGATGTGTGGCGCAGCAGCATATCCATGGTGATGAAGGCTTTGGATGTCCCGGCTGCTGCGGGCAGAACATCACCCAGGCAGGTTTTTAGACCCAGACGGCCTTCTTGCACCAGCAACATCATGGCAACGGCAGTGGCCAAAGGTTTGGTCAAAGAAGCCAAATCAAACACGGCATCAATGCGCATCTGCCGCTTTGTTTCCAGATCAGCCAGACCGAATGCCTCAAAAAAAAAGATATCAGATCCGTTGGCACACAAAAGAACGGCCCCGGGAAAAACACCATCGGTGATCCCCTGTGCCATTGTCCTGGATATTGGCGCATATGTCATAACAGATCCTGCCATTGCAGCTGTTTTGCCTCTGCATCCAGCAAGACCTGCCGGCCCATGGTCAAAGACAGGTTGGTGCCGCCATGACCGGCAGCCAGCCCCATGAGAACCGGCACCTTGTATTCACCAAAAATATCAATAAAAATCTCGGGCAGATATTGCGGGTGGTCACACCCTGCAAATGACCCGGTCACAACTGCTGCAAGCTGTGTAAACAACCCGGCCATCTTCATCTGGGACAGCATCCGGTCAATTTTATAGGCCGGTTCTCCCACATCCTCTAGAAACAATACAGCCCCTGAAAAATCCGGGGCAAACCGGGTACCGATAAGATGGGTTAAGGTAGCCAGATTGCCCCCCGCAAGAATTCCTTTGGCCCGGCCCGGTTTCAGGCAAATTGCCTTGTCAGCCGCCACCGATGTCAAGGTGCCGGTAACGGCTTTGAAAAAGGTATCCAGGGTGGATGTGTCCGGGTGCGCCAGGGACACAAGATTCGGGCCGTGGACCACGCTGAAACCTGCCTGCTGCATGAGGGTGATGAGCAACGCTGTGGCATCTGAAAATCCTACAAACAATTTGGGGTTGGCCCGGATCAGGTCCCAGTCCAGGTGGGCCAGCATGCGCATTGCCCCGAAACCACCCCTGGCACAGATAATGCCTTTGATATCAGG
>JAIVHE010000327.1 GCA_020201255.1 Desulfobacteraceae bacterium | reverse complement strand
GCAAAAACCTATTTTCAACAGATTGAAACGGGAAATTTGGATCTGCTCAAGGATGAATCCCGGTTTGTTCTGGCACAGATCTATGCTTCTGAGCAAAAAATGGATGCAAGCCAAAAGATGTATGAAAAGCTTGTTGCAGAAAACCAAAATTCCCTATACACAAGCCTGGCACAGGACAAGTTGAGCACCGGGCCTGTTCAATAAGGATGTTTTGTACATGATACGGTAAACCAAAAAAGATCCTGAACCTTTTATTCTCTGATGGATAACGCTTTGTCCAGGTTATATTTTTTTAATTTCTGGTTCAGTCCGCTTTTGCCGATACCCAGAATTTGTGCGGCTTTTGTCTGGACATTCCCCGATAAATGCATGGCCCGCTGGATCATACGTTTTTCAACGGCGGCAAGGGTTTCCGCCAGGCCCACCCCTTCTGGAATGCCTGCCAGGTCCAGTGTGCCGCCCCGGCTTTGCCGAATCTGGGACGGCAGATCCGCAGGAGTGATGCATTCGTTGGATGCAAAAATTACAGCCCTTTCAATGACGTTTTCCAGTTCTCTGACATTGCCGTTCCAGGGATGATCACACAGGATCTGAGCGGCATCTCGGCGTATGCCTGTAACCCGGCCTGCAGACCCTGATTCTTGGGAAAATTTTTTGATAAAATGATGCATCAGCAAAGGGATGTCTTCCTGGCGCTCCCGCAATGGTGGAATCACCGCTTTTACGACATTCAGACGATAATACAAATCTTCCCTGAATGTTTTTTTGGCAACCTCATCCTCAAGGGTTTTATTGGTGGCGGCAATAAGCCGGAAGTCAACGGGTATGGGATTGGTGCCCCCAACCCGTTCGATGGTTTTCTCCTGGAGAACCCTAAGCAGTTTTACCTGGAGGGGCATGGGCAGTTCTCCTATTTCATCCAGAAACAGGGTACCTTTGTCCGCCAGCTCAAACCGGCCTTTTTTCATGGCGGCAGCACCGGTGAATGCTCCTTTTTCATGACCGAACAATTCACTTTCCAGCAAAGATTGGGCAAACGCCGCACAATTTACTGCCACCAGGGAACTGTCCCTGCGCGGGCTGTTGTAATGGATGGATTTGGCCACCAGCTCCTTGCCGGTACCGCTTTCTCCTTCCAGAAGCACAGAAGCGTTTGTGGGAGATACTTTTTGGATGATTTCGTACAATTTTTGCATGGGCTTGCTTTTGCCGATGATATTGCCGAAATGATACCGTGTCTGGATGGCATCCCGAAGACGGGCATTTTCCTGAACAACCCGGTACATGGATATGGATTTGGCGATGTGGGCAATCAGGGTTTCGTTTTCAAAGGGTTTCAAAATAAAGGTATAAGCCCCTTTGTGCATGGCTTCCACTGCTTTTTCAACACTGCCGTATGCCGTCATGATGATCACCGGCAGATCAGGCGTGATTTCCTTGATTTTTTCCAAAAGATCAATGCCCGTCATCCCCGGCATCTTCACATCGGTCAAAACCAGATCAATGACCTGGGATTTGAGCAGATCTAACGCTTCCATGCCGCTGGCAGCGGTGAAAGAAGCATATCCCTCTTCCTGGAGTACTTCACGTAAAACCAGGCGGTAGTGTTTTTCATCATCAACAATTAATATGGTTTCCATAGGGTATTTATCCTAAATCGGCAGGGCAATGTCAACAACCGTGCCGGATGGTTCTGCATTGGAAATGGTGATGGTGCCGTTGTGGGCTTCGACGATATTTTTCACAATACCAAGCCCAAGTCCGGTACCGGTATCTTTGGTGGTAAAAAACGGGGTCCAGATTTTTTTTATCACATCTTCACCAATACCATTGCCATTATCTGCAAACGAAATATACACATTGTTTGCATCACACCGGGTGGAAATGGTTATGGTTCCATTTTTATGCACAGCCTGAAAGCTGTTGAGCAGGATATTTAAAAATGCCTGGTACAGCATATCAGGGTCTGCCTGCATCGTTGGCAAATTATGGTGAAACGCTCTGGTAATGGAAATTCCCTGTTCCTGAATCTGGGTTTCCAGAAAAGACAGATTTTTTTCAATCACATCGGTAATGTTGCAGGGGCGCAGATTCGCCTGCCTGGGTTTGGCAAAATCCAGGAAATCGGTAATAATGTTATTGAGTCTTTGCGATTCTTCTATGATGATATCGGGTAGATTGGATTTGACATTCAGTTTGACCATTTTCTTTTTCATCAACTGGGCCGAGCTTTTGATGATACCAAGGGGATTTCTGATTTCGTGGGAAATGCCGGCAGTCATTTCTCCGATGGCGGACAAATTCTCTGCCTGGCGAAGTTTTTCCTCCAGACGGAGCCGCTCTTCAGCCCTTTTTTCGATGATTTTTTCCCCATTTTTTACCACAAACCGCAGGACAATGAACAAAATAGCCATCACAGCGGCACAGGAGGCTACAATAAGGCCCTGCAGTTTGAATACCTCCTGGTAATCATGGGAAACATCTCTAACAATCTCAATGACCCCTATCACTGCCTTTTCCTCGACTCTGGAAAGCTGCATCTCCTGCACCAGGGGGGCAAAGGTAACGATTTTGGTTTCTTCGGGAAACCAGAACAACAGTTCCAGAAAACTGCCTTTCTGGATCAATTTGGATGTGGTTTCTTTTTTCATGGCTTTTTCATACAGTACACCGCCGGCATTTTCTTCGCCAACACGGCTGTTATCAAAGCTGTACCCGATGATGTTGTCCGTGCCATAGATATTGACCATTTCCACATGAAAACTGTGCAGGGTGGAGGTGATGACTGCATCTAACAGCCTGTGCTGTTCGGGTTCTCTTAATTTTATCTCCCCGTATTTAAATGCAACCGGGGCGGCAAACCGTAAAAAAACCTGGTGGTTCAAATTTTCTACAAGCAAAGAATTATACTCTTTGCTTTTTTCCAAAAGAAGGTTTCTGACCCAATGGGCATTCAGTGCGGCAATAACAATAGTTGCTGTCAGCATGACGATAAGGCTGGAGAAAGTAAACGCCTTGACCAGAACAAAAGGCCTTTCTCCCTGGAGATTGGAGTGGGTTTGGAAAGTTTTTTTCACAAGTTTCCTTTATTTGTGTAATAAATTTCATCTTTATTTTGTTTTTTTGGTTTGACAAATGGATATCATTTGTTTATTCACGAATAAAACAGATGATAATACTTGACATTCCAAGTATTTCATATAAGAGTATAGTAATATTGGTGCAGGTTATCAACATAAAAAAATCAGGGAACGGGCCGCCTGAGCATTGCATGCAATAATATATCTGAAGATGTAAGGATGAACGGCTATGGTATTTAGTAAAAAAGATCATCTCGTAGGTCTAGATATCGGGTCCGCCTTCATCAAGGTTGCTGAGCTTCAGATATCCCCCAAGAAGAAAATCCTGAAAAAATTCGGCATGACACCGCTTGCACCCGGGGCCATTGTGGATGGCCGCATCATGGATGTTGAAGCAGTGGCAAAAACCATCCGCGCCTTGTTCAGGTCCCAGAAAATCCGAAAAAAAGATGTGGCCATTTCAACAGGGGGTCATTCCGTGGTCATCAAGACCATCAACACGGCCAAAGTATCGGAAAAAAACCTCCAGGAGAGCATCATGGCCGAGGCGGAACAGTATATACCCTATGATATTGAAGATGTCAATATCGACTACCAGATCCTGGGGGAAAGCCACTTTTCTCCGGACCAGATGAATGTGCTGCTGGTGGCTGTCAAAAAAGATATTGTGGCTGAATACATGGATATGACCACCATGGCAGGCCTGAATGCCAAAATTATTGACGTAGATACATTTGCGTTGCAAAATATTTATGAAACCCTTCCCGATCAGAATCCGGAGGATATTGTTCTTCTGCTGGATGTGGGGGCATCAAAGACATCACTGAATATTCTCAGGGACAATACCTCCATGATGATGAGAGATAACGATTCAGGTACCCACCAGCTTTTTGAAAAAATAAGCACCCAGTTTGAAACCGATATCCAGGGGGCTGAAAAAATATTGCAGGCCCCTGTGGCAAATGCGCCGGATCCCCGGCGCATGAAAATGATGGTACATGATGTTGCCAATGCCTGGTGTTCAGAAATCTGTGAGGTGGTCAATACGTTTCAGTCCAATACCAATGATACACTGGTTACAAAAGTTGTATTGAGCGGCGGAGGATCTTATCTCCCGGGGTTTGCTGACAACATCAGATCGGAACTGGAGGCGGAAGTGTTCACCATTGCGCCTTTCAGGGGATTGCAAATGGATGAAAAAAAATTTTCATCCACATTCATATCCCGGGTCGGTCCCCAGGCGCCCATTGCGTTGGGGCTTGCCCTGAGAAGGGTGGATGATAAATGATACGCATTAATTTATTGCCTTTCAGGCTGGCCAGGAAAAAAGAAAATATCCGTCGACAGGTATCGATATTTTTTCTGTCCATTCTTTTGCTGGTGTCGGCATTAACCTGGTATACCCTGGGCATAAAAAATGCCATTGAAGAAAAACAACGTGAAACCGATCGTATAAATGCCCAAATCGCTATTTACAAGGAAAAAGCCGACAGGGTTTCTGAGATTCAAAAACGGCTCAAGATTCTGGAAGATAAATTGCAGATAGTTGAATCTCTCAAACAAAAAAGGGATGAACAGCTGGTACTTTTAGAGGATCTGCAGGTACGCCTGGTACCTGAGCAGATGTGGATCGAAACCCTTGATGCTGATGAAAGAACCGTGACGGTTACCGGCATTGCCTTTGATAACCCAACCATAGCAAATTTCATGAAACGCCTGGAGGCATCGGATCTTTTCCAGGAAATTGATCTGAAACAGACCAGAATTAAAAAATTCGACGAGGGCACCAGCTTGAAAGCGTTTGAGTTGAAGTGTCAAAAACGTTCTGGCACAACGGAAACCACTGTAAAAGGCTCATAATGGCTGAAGAAAAAAAACCAACCAGGGCGGACAAGATAAAAACACAGACCAGCAAAATGTTTGAACGTGTGGGTCAATTGAGCCGAATTCAGCGCTTGCTGATCTGCCTTGTCACCTTTGCAGTTATCGGAGGCGGCTATTATTACTTTTTTTTTATGCCGGAACACCGGAAACTGCAGCAGGTCACAAAGGTTTTTCAAGTCCAGTCCAACAAATTGGATGTCGTGAAACGCCAGGCCAGTGATCTGGAAAAATGGGAAGTTAAAATGGCCGAGGTGGAGCAGGCTTTTTACGTTGCCACCAGGGCGCTGCCTGATAAAAAAGAAGTGCCTTCGCTTTTGACGGAAATCTCCGTTGCCGGCAGCAATGCCGGACTTACTTTTTTGCTGTTTCAGCCCGAACCTGCAGTGAACAAAGAGTTTTATAATGAAATTCCATTGTCCATGAAAGTAGAAGGAAATTATCTTCAGATTGCGGATTTCTTTTTTCAGGTATCCAGATTGAACCGGATTGTCAACATTAAAAACATTTCCATGAGAAAAAACAAAACCACCCCGGACATAATAGACATGAGCTGCAGTGCGGTGACCTATATGTTTGTGGAAGCTGCCCAGGAACAAAAACCAGACAAAAAGAAACAAAAAGGCAAGAAAGGCTGATCTAAGAAATTATGAAAAATCAGGGGAATCAGGGAAATAGATGGATGATACTTGTCTGCATAGTGCTGGTGATGCTGATTGTGTCATGTGAAGAACCACCCAAGAAAGAATCCCGACAATCATCTTCCCCTGTTGTTTCAAAGTCGATACCCCGGCAGCAGCCGTCTGAAAAATCTACAGATCCCAAAAAAGCGGTATCGCCACAGACTTCTCCTGTGACCCGGACCGTGTCCACACCAGCAGATCCTTCCGGGGGAAAACCCCCGGTAAAAAATGACAAAAATCTGCAAAATGAAGACAAAAAAATTCCGGGACAGGTGCCTGAAACCCTGGTAAAACTCGAACAGGCTGGTATGGCCGCGACCCTTTCTTTTACAGATACTGCAAGCCGGCAATATGCTGCCAAAAGCGCGTTGGATCCGTTTAAGCCGCTGATTCAGGAGAAAAAAGAAACCATTGCCCCTGAAATTCAAAAACCGGATAAACCCCTGCGGATGTTGACACCCTTGGAAAAAATGGAATTAAGCCAGATCAAACTGGTCGCGGTGGTGATCATGGAGGATCGCAAAATAGCCATGGTTGAAGATGCTACCGGAAAAGGGTATGAGGTGGACATTGGAACCTACATGGGAAAAAAGGAAGGACAGGTCACACAAATCGCGTTTGACAGCATTGTCGTAAAAGAAATTACAACAGATTATAAAGGCAATGAAACGGCACGCCTCCAGGAAATAAAACTTCATAAAGATGACAATGTCAGGAAGATTCCCGGAGCAGTTCCGCCCAAAAAACAAACCGGATTTATGCGGTTGAATTGCAGCCTTTGGACGAAAACATGGGTATTCTCATCAGGGGCAAAGCCAAACTGGCCTATACCTCGATCAAACAGGATTTCCCTTTTGGTGTGGCCATTTATCTGCCTGAAACCGGCATTGAACCGGATGTTACACTCCCGGCTTCTGTGGCAGATCCGGTGGAGTCTGTCAGGGCCGTTTATGCCGACCAGAAGCAGACAACCGCAAAAGTTGAAATTTTGTTGAACCAGGACATTGCCTATGAGGTCAAAGAGCAGGGTAATGATTTGCAGATAGTCCTGTTCACGGACCCTGCCGGGAAGGCCCATACAGCAGAACAGGCTGTGAAAGAAACAGCCCCGAAAGCAGCCCGGAAACCGTCCACAAAAATGTCTGAGACGACAAAAACAATGACGGCAAAACCTGGTTTATCGGATACATCAGCTGTGATGACCGGTATTGCCTTTGATACGACGGAATCGGGCCATGCACAAATCCAGGTTGATACCAGCCATCCGGTGCGATATGAAACAACATGGCAGAGCCCGGACCAGCTGGATGTAACATTGTATAATACCCGGATACCCGAACACCATCAGCGGCCGTTGCTGACAAAATATTTTAAGGCCGCTGTTGAACGGATACTGCCCAGACCCGGCCCGGATAACGGCACAGATGCAAAAATAGAAATCATGATCCGGGAAAAAGTGCCGTTCCGGGTGGTACAGAATCAGGGCCGGATTTCTCTGCTGTTTGATCCTGCAACCATTGAACCGCCCCGGTTTGAAAAGCCTGTAACCATGGTATCAAGTGGATCCGGCCAAAGCGATCTTACAGCAAGTGCTGATGCACCATCAGCCATGCAGCCGATAATGACACCATCTGTGGGCCAGGCTGCATCACCCGGCAATGTGGTGACCCTGGCAGATGAATGGAAATCGGTGTTAGGGCAGGACCAACCCAGATATACTGGAGAAAAGATCAAACTGGATTTTTATGACACCGACATCAAAAATGTTTTTCGGATACTCAGAAGTGTCAGTGGTTTGAATTTTGCAGTGGACAAGGATGTACAGGGAAAAGTGACCATGACCCTGGAAAAACCGATTCCCTGGGACCAGGTCCTGGATCTTGTCCTGAAGATGAACGGCCTGGGTAAAAAGATGGAAGGCGATGTGGTACGCATTGCCACCGTACAGACCCTGAAACAGGAAGATCAAGACCTTCAGGATGCCATTTCCGCCCGAAAAAAAAGTCTGGAGCAGAAAAAAAGCCTGGAGCCTTTGGTGACAGAATATATACCCATCAATTATTCTTCTGCCCAGACAGATATTCAACCTCATATAGCGTCTCTTTTGACACCGGACAGGGGGAATATTTCCGTGGACGAGCGCACCAATATGATTATTGTCACCGATACCAGAGAAAAAGTTGACCAGATCCAGAAAATGATTTATCGCCTGGACACGGTAACCCCCCAGATCATGATCGAGGCCAAGGTGGTGGAGGTGACCAAAGATTTTTCCCGGAGTATCGGCGTAGGGTGGAATCTCTCCAATGACGGTGCTATTTCATCCGGATTTGTAAATGATACCAATGTGTCGGTGAACAACCCGACCGGTTCCGGAATAAGTGGAGATTTTTCCTTTTTCAGATTGTTCGGTTCATCCAGCATGGCCCTGAATGCGAAGCTAGAAGCATCAGAAGCCCGGGGAGATGTCCGGATTGTTTCTTCTCCACGCATACTGACCCTGGACAACAAAAAAGCCAGGATCAAGCAGGGCCTTGAGGTTGCATTCCTGGAAAGAGATGATGCAGGGGGCTCCTCGGTGCAGTTTAAAGATGTGGACCTTTTGCTCGAGGTAACGCCCCACGTGACGCCGGACAAACGGATTTCCCTGCAGGTCTTTTTGACCAAAAATGATATTTCCGGTGTCAGTTCCACCGGTGTGCCCACCCTTGCCACAAATGAGACGGAAACCGAGCTGCTAGTGAACGACAATGATACCGTGGTCATCGGCGGTATTGTCAAAACCACCACGAGCCAGGATGTAGACGGCCTGCCGTTTCTGACGGGAATTCCGATTTTGGGAAAGATGCTTTTTGGCACCACCGAAAAAAAAGACAATCGCAATGAACTGCTTATTTTCCTGACCCCTTCCATTGTACAATTGGAGCAGAAACGCAATATCAGCCAGTCTGATAATTAATCCAGATCAGACAGCCTTTTTCTGGCTGTCTGATCCAGTTCTGAATTTTCCCGGGCATATTCGCGCACTTTTTTCCAGGCTTGTCTGGCCCGGGCGGTGTGGCCGATGGCTTCATATGCCCGGGCCAGATCTGCGTAGAGAATGGCGGTGTGGGGAAGCCTGTGAAGGGCGTTTGTAAGGAAATCAATAGCCGCTTCCACCTGCCGGGATGCAAGATACACCTGGGCCAGTCCATGGGCGGCAGTAACAAATCCGGGCATAACATCCAGTGCCTGCAGAAAATAGGATTCCGCCAGCTGGTAATTTTGTTTCTCCAAATAAACCCGCCCCAGGTTGGACAGCGGGAATTGGGGCGTAGGGTATAAAAGATCCTGTAACACTTTTTCAAAAGCCGGTATGGCCAGATCCCATTTTTTTTGGCGCAGATACGCGGCTCCCAGGTTGTTGAGGGCTTCGGCATAATCAGGTTTCAGGTCCAGCGCCTCTTCAAAAGAGGATACAGCCAGATCATCTCTTTTTTTTCCCATATAGGCCAGCCCCAGGCTGTTGAGCAGATACGGATCGTCGGGTATCATTTTGCGGGCCTCCAGCAGCCTGGACAGGGCTGCCGTGTAATCTCCCTGCACCAGAAGGGCTTCTCCCTGTATTTTAACCGCTTCTGCCAGCCTTGCATCATCCTGGCGCAGGCTGGTGGTACTTGAACTGGTACAGGCTGATATCAAAAAGCCGGATAAAACGGCCCACATCAGAGCTTGTTTCATGGTTCATCCTTGTTGACTGCTAAAGGTGTTGCATGTTTATTCTTTCAGGTGAATATACCGGATCTGCTCATGTTTTAAAAAGGTTTCGGCACCAGGTGTCAACGGATATGGAGAAATAAACAGACGATCGGGTGGCAGTTCTCCATACAGGCCTTGCAATGTTTCCACTGTTTTCTGGTGGCTGAATGAAGGATTTTTCCAGGTGCTGTAACCCAGAGAGGACAGTAACTGCTGTATCTGGTGCTTCCAGGACAGGTCCGGGAAAAAGGATACAACCTCAAATCCCATGTCCTGGATGGTGCTAATAGCGGTACCGTACACATTGCCGAAGTTGATAAGCAGATCAAGCTGCCCGGGCCGTTTCACCCGCCCGAATGTGGCTGACATGGCAATGTCGTTGACAAAAAACGCAATTTTTTCTTCTGGAATATACATAATTGATGGGCTGGACAGGATGTCTGTCATATGGTGCTGTATCACAGACAATGAGACTGGTTGTCGTGTTTGCAGCCCGATCTTTTGGATGGCGGAGGCGATCTCTTCGGTTTTTAACTGGTGCCAGTGGGATTTTATGGTCAGGATCAGCTGCCTGTCCAAAACAGCCCCTGCCCGGCCGCCGGGAATGAGCAGGATTTTTTCATCATGACCATGGGTTTCAATCAACGGGGTTTGTGAAAGGTCCAGGAAAAAATGTGTTGCATCCTCTTTGGAGGGGAAATACATTTTTCCCTGGTGGACCAAAGTGCCTTTTAACAGGGCTGCATATTGTTCCAATTGCCGGATCTGGTAAGGGGAAATTTTTTGTATGGTTTCTGGGGGTTCAGGGGCAGAAGCCGCAACATGGGTGGAACCGGAGGGCTGTTTTGCCCGGGATGCCGTTGTTGTCCTGCCTTGGGCAAGAAACGATGGAAACCAGGGCTGGGACAAAATAGAAGATTCAGGAATTGTCACCTTTGTCCCCTGGTAAATCACATGTATGTTCTTGATATCAGGATTCAGGCGGTAAAACAGCTGGCGACCTTCGGGTGTAACACCGCCCCCTTTTTGTAAAAATGCCTTGTCCAGAAGATCTGACACTGTATCTTTTGCCTGGATGATATGTTCCCGAATATGCGGTGCCAGAACAGGGGGTTCAGAAATGTCTGAAAACTGCACCACCGGTACTTCCACCATGCCCTTATCATCCAGGCTGTATGCCTGCCTGTTTACCGTTTGCAACGGTATGAGAATTTGAATTCCAGGGGATATGGTATCAATGTTGTGAATCCGGGGGTTGATTTCTTTGAAGATGGTTATAAAAAGGGGAAAATTTTGTTCAGAAATTTCCCCTTTCTGCCGGAAAATTTTATAGAGCCAGTCATCTTTTTTGACAATATAGGGTTCACACAGGATATCCTGGTCCTGATAGGTGAAGATGGAATACTGCTTGTAGGAGGTTTTCATCCCGCTGGCAGCCGGACTGTCAAGGCGGCATATGAGCATCATGCAGACACAGGCCAGGAGCACTGGAATTTTAAGGCTGTGAAAGTTCATCATTCTGAAGAAGAGGTCAGGTGCATTTTTTGGGCAATTTTTCCAGATATTTCCTGGATGAATTGCCCAAGTTCAGATTTTGCCAACCGCTTTTCCTGGGATGGTGAAAGGTTCGGATTATCAGATGTGATCAGTTCCGGCAGATTGATGCGGTCAGGATCAGGTGTAATATGATACGGGGCCGGGATCTGGTTTTTAAAATACAGGTCCTGGAATTCAGAAAATTTAATGGCATGGGCGGTGGCATCCAGAACAGCGGTTTCATTGGAGGAAACCAGACCCATGGCCCGGGCCTTTACAAGACCGGCCAGGCATTCTCCTCCCTGGGTGCAAGTGATGTGACCATTCTGGTTGGCGGTGAGCTGCCAGTCCATGATTGCCTGTTCCGTCACCTGGACAAAAAAGACATTGTCCTGCCCGGATTCCTGGTTGTATTCTTTTGCCAGGACAACTACCCGGGGCATGGACACCGGATTGCCGATCATGGCTGCCTGGGCCACACTGGGTTTCGTATTTACCGGTGTAAATACCCGTTTTGCTTCAACAGGCTCCAGATAGTATTGATACACCGGGTCTGCATGTTCTGACTGCACCCCGATGATTTTGGGAAGCTGGTCTATAATACCGGCCTTGAAAAATTTTAAAAACCCGTTCATGATCGCAGAAATGTTACCGGCATTGCCAATGGGAACCACCACCACTTTATGGGCCATATCCCAGTCAAAATCCTGGGCGATTTCATAGGAATAAGATTCCTGACCCAGAATACGCCAGGCATTTTTGGAATTGAGCAGTGCCACAGGATAGTTGCTGGACAGATGTTCCACAATTTTCATGCAGTCATCGAATACACCGGGTATTTCAAATACCCTGGCACCGCTGCCCAAAGGCTGGGACAACTGTTGGACGGTGACTTTTTTGTGGGGCAGAAGAACCGCCGACCTGATCAGAGGACCCAGGTATGAGGCGTACAAGGCCGCTGCTGCTGAGGTATCTCCGGTGGATGCGCACACGGCAATGACATCGGAGACAAGGTTTTGGTCAATAAGGTATTTGATGCTTGAAAAAGCGGATGCCATGCCCCGGTCTTTGAATGAGGCACTGGGGTTCTGGCCGTCGTTTTTATAAAAGAAATCAAGTCCGACCTTTTCCTTGAGAAATTGTGATGCCGCCACCACCGGGGTATGCCCCTCTCCAAGGTAGATAATGGATTCCAGCGGAATGACCGGGCCGATGAATTCATGGTATCTGTAAATACCCTTCAGGGCAGGGATCTTTACCATTCTGCGGTAATCAAATATCTGCTGCCATGTTGATCCTTCAATCTTGTGAAGGTCTGCCTGGTTCCGGTTATGGAGCATCAGGACCGCATTACACTCCGGGCAGACATACAATAGTTTTTCCACCGGATACTCGGCATCGCAGCCCAGACATCGGTAAAAGAGTTCTCCTTTGGGTCGGGGAATCAGATGGGGCCGGATATGTTCGGGAAACAGATCATTTTTCATTTTCAATGGTTTTCTGCCCTCCCATATATGGTACCAGGACATCGGGTATCTTGACCGTTCCATCCGGTTGCTGATAGTTTTCAAGGATTGCGGCAAAGGTTCTTCCCACGGCAAGGCCTGATCCGTTCAAGGTATGGCAGAATTCCGGTTTTTTTGCGTTTTCCCGCTTAAAGCGGATATTGGCACGCCGGGCCTGGAAGTCGAGGCAGTTGCTGCAGGAGGAAATCTCCCTGTACTTGTTCTGTCCGGGCAGCCATACTTCAATATCATAGGTCTTGGTGGCGGAAAATCCCAGATCTCCGGTGCACAGGGTAAGCACCTGATAGGGCAGTTCCAGGCGCTGGAGTATGGTTTCCGCATTAACCAGAAGGGATTCCAGCTCATCAAAGGAGGATTCCGGCGTTGTGATTTTTACCATTTCCACCTTGTTGAACTGGTGCTGCCGGATCAGTCCTTTGGTATCCCGGCCGTGAGAACCGGCTTCAGATCTGAAACACGGGGTAAAGGCCGTAAATTTAAAGGGCATATCCTCTTCTTTCAGTATTTCGCCGGCATACATATTGGTCACCGGTACTTCGGAAGTGGGAATCAGATAATAATCCCAGCCTTCCAGCTTGAACAGATCCGCTTCAAATTTGGGCAGCTGACCCGTGCCGGTCATGGTGGCTCTGTTAACGATGAAAGGGGGAAGTGTTTCCTTGTATCCATGCTCTTTGGTGTGGATATCCAGCATGAAATTGATCAAAGCCCTTTCCAGTCTGGCCCCTGATCCCATGTACAAAGGAAAACGGGCGCCTGCCAGTTTGGTGGCCCGGGCAAGATCCAGAATGCCCAAAGCGTCTCCGATATCAGCATGGTCCTGGACAGGAAAATCAAAGACACGGGGAGAGCCGTGGGTTTTCTCTAAACGGTTCTGGGAATCATCTTTTCCTTTGGGTACATCGTCATGGGGGAGGTTGGGCAGGGTGATCAAAAAAGTGTGGATGGCGGTTTCTATTTCAGCAAGCTCTTTGTCCAGCGTTTTTATGGTTTCAGCAACAGACCGCATTCTGTCGATGCTTTGTTGGGCATCTTTGCCGGACCGTTTCATTCGGGCAATGTCATCGGAAACCGTATTGCGCTCATGCCGTAACGCTTCAATTTGCAACAGCAGTGTTTTTCTTTTTTCCTCATTTTCCAAAAGCAGTGAAAAGTCAATTTCTGTGCCGCGTTTTTCCATTCCTTTCTGAACGGTTGTCAGGTTATGTATAATATATTTTACATCCAGCATGGTTATACCTGTTTTTGTCTGGTTGGGGTTGGAGAAACCTGTAATT